>CAMDHS010000128.1 GCA_945898115.1 Comamonas sp. lk | reverse complement strand
TTGGCCGGGCAGCCCATGTTGATGTCAATGATCTGCGCGCCCCGGTCCACGTTGTAGCGTGCAGCGTCTGCCATCATGGCCGCGTCAGTGCCGGCAATCTGCACCGCAATCGGCCCGGGCTCGCCGTCGTGGTTGGCGCGGCGCGAGGTCTTGAGCGTGTCCCACAAATCGCGCCGTGAGGTGACCATTTCGCTGACCGCATAGGCCGCCCCCAATCGCTTGCACAACTGGCGAAACGGACGATCTGTAACCCCGGCCATGGGCGCGACAAAAAGGGGATTTGCCAAGGCAAATGGGCCGATGAACATGGACGGATAAGCGGGGTTTTGAAGCGGAAGGCGCCCTGCGGGGCGTCGGGCTAGGTATTCTACCTGCCTAATATTTCAGCAGGTGAGAGATTTTTGGTTCAATTTTTTTGTGGTGGTATGCGAATGTTTTTTCGATTTTTCGCTTTGTGTTTGCCCCACCCACTCCCCCAGCCCCTCTCCCGCCCCACCGGGCGGGAGAGGGGGGCCTTCATTTGGTTTTTTCGCTACGGCTACGGCACCACCGGGAACTGTTTTTTTTGCCAGAGCAGCTCCGACGGAAACGGACGGCTCCCGGTGGTGCCATAGCCGAAGCGACAAAACCAAATGTGGCTGTTCGCTCCCCCTTTCCTCACCGCCGGGGAGGAAAGGGGGCCGGGGGGATAGGCGGGGAAAAAACCACCATGGCCACACCAAAAACACCACAAAAAATGAGACTCACTGCCGTGCCAACACAAAGCCGACAGTCACCGGCCGTACCTATACTTCCGCACCCATGGAAGCCCTCCTCCAAACCGTCCTGCACCTGCTGTCGCTGCCCGAGTACGGGCTGACTACGGTGTTTGTGGTGTCTTTCATCTCGGCTACGCTGCTGCCCTTGGGTTCTGAGCCTGCGGTCTTGGGCATGATACAGCTCAACCCAGCCGAATACTGGCCGGTGATTTTTGTGGCCACGGCGGGCAACACCCTGGGTGGGGCGGTGGACTGGTGGATAGGCTATGGCGCAAGCAAGGTGGCCCGAAAGGACAAACCTGCCTCAGCCAATGGCCGCGCCTTGGCGTGGTTGGAAAGGCTCGGGCCCAAAGCCTGCTTGCTGGGCTGGCTGCCATTGGTGGGCGATCCGCTCTGCACCTTGGCAGGCTGGCTCAAGTTGCCGTTTTGGCCCTGCCTGGGCTATATATTGATCGGCAAGTTTCTTCGCTACGTCGTGATGACCGGCGCTTTTTTTAGCGGACTCCAGCTATTGAACTGAGAGACGCCCATGCGGCGCGACTACACCATCCCAGGCCACACCAAGCTTTAGGGCTTGCGCACCTCGTTGATTTCCAGCGCAATGCCTTGCGTGCCCAGCGCCACTGGCCCCACCTGCCCGCTCAGGTCGCCGGGCTGGGGAATGGCGTCGCCCGACTTGCTGATGCGCGCACCCAAGACCACTTGCGCAGAAGAAGACAAGGGTGTGGCGGGCGACATGGACTTGCTGTCGTCGAGCGTGAATCGGTACGGCAGGTCTTTGACTTGGATGCGCTGGGCGGCCAGCGGAACACGCCCGCCATTGGCCGGGCGGGCAAAAATAAACACCGTGTCTTGCAGGCTGGCCTTGGCAAGCAAGGCCGCTGAGAGGGTCACGGTGCCGCTGACCGAGGCCGCAGCGCTGCTGGGCGCGGACTGGGTGGCAGCTGCCTGCGCAGGCGCTGGGGCTGACATCGGCGCCGGGGCAGCGGGCAGACCGGCGCGGCTGCGCGCTTCTGGCAAGCTGGAACTTACGCGTTGCACCAAGGCGTTGTCGGGCGGGCCGACTTTTTCTACCTCGCTCCAGTAGCGCACCGCCTGCACAAAGTCGCCGCGCACAAAAGCGTCGGTGCCGGCCAGGGCCAGGCCTTTGAGGTTGGCCGGGTCAATCTTGAGGGCCTGGGTGATGAGCTTCATGGGCTCACCCGCCAGACTGTTCTTGTTCTTTACCGCCAGCGCGTCGGCATAGTCCACCAGCAAAGAGGGATCGTCCTTGCGCAGCGCAACGGCGCGGGCGTAGGCGTCTAGCGCCTCGGTGTTGCGCTCCATCACGCTGTAGGAGCGCGCCAGCATGGCCCAGCCTTCGCCGTCGCTGGGGTCTTGCTTTAGGCGTTCGGCCAGTTTGTCCACCATGGCGATGATTTGTGCGGAGTTGGGCTCGCCCTCGCCCTCGCCTTCGCCGGCCAATTGCGCTTCCAGCACCGGCATGGCTTTGTACCAGTAGCCCGCACCCGCAATCAGCATAATCACCAATGCAATACCCGCCAATAGGCGCCCAGAAGCTTTGCGGCCTGTGGCCTGGCCTGCAGAGATTTCCGTGTCATTCAGCAGCAGGTCAAGCAAGCGGCGCTCCAGCGCGGCGGTTTGCTTTTCAAACTGGACCTTGGACAAGGTTCCTGCGCTGTGGCGACCCTGGAGCTCGGCGAGCTGGCGCTTAAAGGGTGTGATCAAAGAAGGCAGATCAGCGGACATAAATGCGGCTTCCAAAAAGATAGGAGAGGGCTTGCGCCGCTTTGGGGGTCAGCATCAAAAAACGCGTTTGCGCTGCTCAAGTGGCGGTAACGGAACCTTGTGACTCGTGGGGCTCTTCGGGTTCAAACTGGTCGGCGGCCATACGGCTGCGCCGGCGCAGCACCAAAAACAAGGCACCCAGACCCATGAGCACCATGGCCGCCGGGCCAATCCACAGCGGAGCGGTCATCGCTTTGAATGGCGGGCGGTACAGCACAAAGTCGCCGTAGCGGGCGGTCATGTAGTCGGTGATTTGCGCATTCGTCTTGCCCGCCTGCAGCATTTCGCGCACCTGGGTGCGCAAATCAACCGCCAACTCGGCATGCGAATCGGCAATGGTCTGGTTTTGGCAAACCAAGCAGCGCAGTTCGCTGGAAATCGCCATCATGCGGGCTTCGAGTGCCGGGTCGGCGCTGGCCGGTGCGGCTTCGTTGGCCCATGCTGCGGCTAGGGAGAAGGCCACCATTGTGGTCAACAAGGCTTGGAGAAACCGCTTAGCCATTGAGTTGCTTCACCAGGGGTTCTATTTTTGTACGGATCACTTCGGGCGTGACAGGGCCAATCTGCTTGAAGCGCACCACGCCCTGGCGGTCGATGATGAAGGTCTCGGGCACGCCGTAGACACCAAAATCAATGCCCACACGGCCGTCCAGATCGGAAAGCGAGGCGGTGTAAGGGTTGCCAAAATCCGCCAGCCATTTTTGGCCGGCAGGCCGTTTGTCTTTGTAGTTCAAGCCGTAGATCGGTAGCATCTTGGACTTAGCAAACTCCATCAAAAGCGGATGCTCTTCGCGGCAAGCCACGCACCACGAGGCCCAGACATTGAGCATCCAGACCTGGCCCAGCAGGTCGTCGCGGCGGATCGTCTGCGCCGGGTCGTCCAGGCGCGCCAGCGCAAAGGCCGGTGCGGGCTTGCCGATCAGGGGCGACGGCACTTCCTTGGGGTCGAGCTTGAGCCCGGCGCCCAGAAACAGCACCAGCACCAGAAAGACGCCCATCGGGATTAAAAACTTGAGGTATTTCAGGCTGCCACTTCCGGTCTACGGCGGTAGCGCCGGTCGGTTACGGCCAGCCACCCGCCCAGCGCCATCAGCAGGCAACCGCCCCAGATCCAGTCGATAAAGGGCTTAACGTAGACGCGCACGATCCAGGCGCCGCCTTCAACCTGCTCTCCCAGGGAGACATACAGGTCACGGGTGACGCCGACGTCAATCGCAGCCTCGGTCATGGGGTTTTGCTGTACGCGGTACATGCGCTTTTCCGGGCGCATTTCCAGGGGCGCGCCATCGTCACGCGACACCCGCATCTGGCCCTGAATGGCCACGTAATTGGGGCCTTGCAATTCCTTGACGCCGTTAAATACAAAGGTGTAGCCGCGCACCGTGGTGCTGTCGCCCACGGCCATCTTGACGTCGCGCTCTATCTCGTAGGTCTTGACCATCACCACGCCAAAGCAAAAGGCGGCAATGCCCAGATGCGCCACCATCATGCCAAGCAGCGCACGCGGAATCTGTCGGGCGCGGGTGAAGGCCTGGCCCCAGGCGGCACCTGCGGGGTGCACGCGCTCCCACAGGTCGGTAGCCACCGATGCCGCAATCCAGAAGGCCATCACCAGCCCCAGAGTCGAGACCAGGCGCACCTCACCGGCCAGCCAACCGGTGGCCAGCGAGGCAATGATCGCGATCACGGCAGCCCAACGCAGGCGCAGCGCCAGAGATGGCAAGTCGGTCTCTTTCCAGCGCGCCAGGGGGCCCACGCCCATCAGGAACACAGTAGGCGCCATCAGCGGCATGAACACTGCGTCAAAGTACGGCGGGCCGACCGAGATCTTGCCCATGCCCAAAGCGTCCAGCAGCAGCGGGTACAGCGTGCCCAAAAGCACTGCCAACGCGGCCACTAGCAGCAGCACGTTGTTGCCCAGCAAAGCTGATTCTTTGGACCACAGTGCAAAGCGCCGCCCCAGGCCCACGGTGGGCGCGCGCCAGGCATACAAGGCAAATGAGGAGCCCACCACAATAACCAAGAACGCCAATATAAACAGGCCCCGGCTCGGATCGGTGGCAAATGCGTGCACCGATGACAACACGCCTGAGCGGACCAAGAACGTGCCCAAGAGCGAGAAAGAAAAAGCCAGAATCGCCAGCAACACCGTCCAAGACTTAAAGCTGTTGCGCTTCTCGGTCACCGCAAGCGAATGAATGAGCGCCGTGCCCAACAGCCAGGGCATGAGCGAGGCGTTTTCTACCGGGTCCCAAAACCACCAGCCGTCCCAACCCAGTTCGTAATACGCCCACGAGCTGCCCAGCGCGATGCCAATCGTCAAAAACATCCAGGCCACTGTTGTCCAGGGACGCGTCCAGCGCGCCCAGGTGGAATCGAGGTTGCCGCCCAAAAGCGCGGCAATGGCAAACGCAAAGGCGACCGAAAAGCCCACATAACCCATATAAAGCATAGGCGGATGGATGACCATGCCCGGGTCTTGCAAGAGCGGGTTCAAGTCGCGACCGTCCAGCGGCGCAGGAAACAGGCGATCAAAGGGGTTGGACGTGAGCAGCATAAAAAGCAAAAAGCCCACGCTCACCAGGCCCATCACCGCCAGAATGCGCGCCACCACCGCCTCGGGCAAATGGCGGCTGAAAGCTGCCACAGCAACCGTCCACAGGCACAGCATTTGCACCCACAGCAAAAGCGAGCCCTCATGCCCGCCCCACACCCCGGCAATACGGTACTGCAGCGGCAGCGCCGTGTTGGAATTGGAAGCCACATAGAGCACCGAAAAATCGTGCCGCACAAAAGACGCTACCAGGCAGGCAAACGCAATCGCCACCAGCACAAAGAGCGCATAAGCGCCGGGGCGGGCCAGTCCCATCAAGTCGCTGCGGCCATTGGCCGCACCGGCCAGGGGCAGTACGCCCAGCATCAGGGCAACGCCCAGGGCCAGCCACAAGGCGACGTGGCCCAGCTCAGGAATCAAAGTCATTGAGCGGGTACAACGGTTGCGGCCGCCTTTTGGTTAGCAATAGCGGCGTTTTTCAAAGCCTCGGCCGCCTCGGGGGGCATATAGTTTTCGTCGTGCTTGGCCAGCACCTCTTTGGCCTGGAAAACGCCGTTCTCTAGCTGTCCCTGGGCCACCACGCCTTTGCCTTCCTTGAACAGGTCGGGCAAGATGCCCGAGAACTGCACCGGCACGGTTTTGGCAGTGTCGGTCACTGCAAAGGCCACCTTCACGCCATCGCGCTTGACGCTGCCTTCGACCACCAAACCGCCCAGGCGGAATGTGCGGCCACTGGGCGCCTCTTTGGCCTCGATTTGCGTGGGGGTGTAAAAAAACACCAGGTTGCTCTGGAAAGCGTTGAGTACCAAGGCTGTGGCCGCGCCCACCACGGCGACGGCCCCCAGCGCAATGGCCATGCGTTTGCGCCTTGGCGTCATAAATCAGTGTCCTCTTGTTGTTCGTTAATGTCTGCAATGGCCCCGCGCTGGCGCAGCACCGCGCTACGCATCTCCAGCAACAGGACCAGCGCCGTCATGGCGTACGAGCCCCACACATACAGGCCGTAGCCGCCCATGGCCCAAAAATCGCTCCAACTTGCCCAGATCATGCTGTGACCTCCTGCGCCTAGCGGGTGTGGCGCTCGCGTTCCAAAATAATGCTGCGCACCCGGTACAAGGCCATGGCGATGGTGTAGGCCCAAAACGCCAGCGCCATCAGCAGCATGGCCCAGAGCATGGTTTGCGCCATGCTCGAACCCTTGGTAATTGACACTGAGGCCCCTTGGTGCAAAGTGTTCCACCACTTGACCGAGAAGTAAATGATGGGCACGTTGACCGCCCCCACCAGCGCCAGCAGGCCGCCGGCCTTATCGGCGCGGCGCGGGTCGTCAATCGCGCTGGTCAGGGCAATGAAGCCCATATATAGAAAAAACAAAATCAGCTCGGATGTAAGCCGCGCGTCCCACACCCACCAGGTGCCCCACATGGGCTTGCCCCAAAGGGCGCCTGTCCAAAGTGACAAAAAGGTAAACAGCGCGCCCGTGGGCGCCAGGGCCTGGGTCATCATGCCCGACAGACGGGTGTTGAAGGTAAAGCCCAAAAAGGCCCAAAACGCCATGGCCAGGTAAATCACCATGGACATCCAGGACGCGGGCACGTGCACAAAGATGATGCGGTAGCCCTCGCCTTGCTGAAAGTCAGTAGGCGCGACAAAAAAGCCCAAGTACAAGGCCACCAGCGCCAGCACCGCCGCCAGTACCGCAAAGGGGCGCCAGAGCTTGCCCGCCAGGGGATAAAAGGTCTGGGGCGCTGCCCAGTGAAACCATTGGATATTTTTCAAATTCATTTACTCAAGCGCTATGCGCAGTGCAACCGAACACGTCCAGGGGCCAAAAAAAGCCGCCAGCACCAACATCGCCATCAATATCGACATATGGGCAGCGTAACCCACCCCGCTGATTTGCGCCTCTACCGCCCCGGCGCCAAACACCAGCGCCGGAATGTACAAAGGCAAAATCAGCAGTGAGAGCAGCACCTCGCCCCCGCGCACACCCAAGGTCAGCGCCGCTCCCACCGCGCCAATCAGCGACAAAAGCGGCGTGCCCACCAACAGCGACAAGACCAGCACCTGCATGGCACCGGCGTCCAGATCAAACTGCAGGGCCAGCACCGGAGCCAGCAAGGCCAGTGGCAAACCCGAAAGCAGCCAATGTGCCAATATCTTGGCACCCACCAGCACCGGCAAAGGCGTGGCCGACAAGGCCATTTGTTCCATCGTGCCGTCCTGAAAATCGGCTGAGAATAATCGCCCCAGCGACAGCAGACTGGCCAACAAGGCCCCTACCCACAAAATGCCTGGGGCGATCTTGCGCAAAACGCCCAACTCCGGGCCAATGCCCAGCGGAAACAGCGTAGCCACCACCACAAAGAAAAACAGCGCGGTCAGCACCTCGCTCTTGCGGCGCATGGCCAGGCGCAAATCGCGCTGCACAAGAGCGACGAATGCGTTCATGCGTTAAGCCGGTAGCTTGCGCCCCGCCCTTGCAATTCCATAGGCTGGTGGCTGGTAAACAGCGCCATGCCACCGCGCTGCACATGGCCAGAAATCGCGTCTGCCACCAGGGCCTGGGCCTGAGCGTCGAGTGCGACAAAGGGTTCATCGAGCACCCACAAGGGCGCGGTTTGCAGCATCAGGCGCGCCAGGGCCACACGGCGCTTCTGGCCTTGGGACAGCACCCGCACCGGCAGCCGGGTGCGACCGCGCAAGCCCAGGCGCTGCAGTGCAGCCAGCGCGTCGGCGGCCGCAAAGCTGCGCCCGGCAATGGCGGCGTCGGCTTGCAGGTTTTCGAGTGCGCTGAGTTCGTCTTTCAGGGCCAGCGCGTGGCCCAGGTACAGCAATTCAGCATAAAAGGCCTCTGGCGCCTCAGCCAACGGCCGCCCTTTCCAGCACACCTGCCCGTGGGCAGGGGGCGTGAAACCGGTGACGATGCGCAGCAAACTCGTTTTGCCCGAGCCATTGGTGCCTTCTAGATGCAGCCACTGGCCCGCGTTCAGGTCGAAGCTCACCCCAGAGAACAGGGTTTGGTCGCCGCGAACGCAAGACAGGTCAGAAACAGAAAGCATGCAGTGGTGGTGAATAAAGCCTAGGCGTTGCAAATGAGGCTCCAGGCGCGGTTCCCGCTGGCAGCCACGGAGGTTGAAATCCCCAAGCCATCGATTTTAGGGCCACCAACTATTGCGCCACGGGCGCCACCGTCACCCGCACCTGCAGCGTGTGGTTGGCGCCGCCTTGCAG
>CAMDHS010000127.1 GCA_945898115.1 Comamonas sp. lk | reverse complement strand
CCGACAAACTCATAAGCTTCAACGCCCCAAATAAACTTCAATCACCCGCTCGTCGGCCTGCACCTGGGCCAGTGGCCCTTGGGCCAGCACCGCGCCTTCGCACAGCACGGTCACGGTGTCTGATATGGCCTTGATAAACGCCATGTCATGCTCCACCACCACCAGCGAATGCTTGCCCTTCAAGCTTAAAATCAACTCGGCCGTGCGCTCGGTCTCTTGGTCGGTCATGCCGGCCACGGGTTCGTCCAACAAGAGCAGCTTGGGGTCTTGCATGAGCAGCATGCCAATCTCCAGCCACTGCTTCTGGCCGTGGCTAAGCAAGCCCGCTTGCCGGTTCAGACTGTCTTGCAATTGGATGGTTTGCAGCACCTCGCACAAGCGATCCGCCTGCTCGGATGTGCGCTTGAAAAACACCGACGCGCGCACGCCCTTGTGGGTTTTGAGTGCGAGCTCCAGGTTTTCATAGACCGTGAGCTGCTCAAACACCGTGGGTTTTTGGAACTTGCGGCCAATGCCCAGCTGCGCAATCTCGGGCTCGCTGTGGCGCAGCAGGTCAATGGTGCTGCCAAAGAACACGGTGCCCGAATCGGGCCGGGTCTTGCCGGTGATGATGTCCATCATGGTCGTCTTGCCTGCGCCGTTGGGGCCGATGATGCAACGCAGCTCGCCCGGCGCAATGTCCAGCGACAAATTATTGATGGCCTTGAAGCCGTCAAAGCTGACGTTTACGTCCTCTAAGTACAAGATGCGGCCGTGCGTGACGTCCACTTCTTGCGAGTTGCGCACACGCGCAAAACCGGCGTTTTGGCCACCGGCGGCCGTCTGGCCGCTAGGCTGCGCTTGCACGCGGGCTTGCAGACGCTGGGCGCCGGCTTCCAATAGATCGGGCGTCATGCCTGGCCTCCCCGCAGTTTGCGCACCAGGCCCACCACGCCCTGGGGCAGGTAAAGCGTGACGCCAATAAACAAAGCACCCAAAAAGTAAAGCCAAAACTCAGGATAAGTGACGGTGAGCCAGCTCTTGGCGCCATTGACCAAAAACGCACCCACAATCGGGCCAATCAGCGTAGCCCGCCCGCCCACCGCCGCCCACACCGCAATCTCAATCGAATTGGCCGGGCTCATTTCGCTGGGGTTGATGATGCCCACTTGCGGCACATACAAGGCCCCGGCCACGCCGCAGACCATGGCCGAAAGCGTCCAGATCGCCAGCTTGTAGCCCAGTGGCGAGTAGCCGCTGAACATGACGCGCGACTCCGCGTCGCGAATGGCTTGCAGCACCCGGCCAAACTTGGACGCCACCAGCCAGCGCGCCAGCAAATAAAAGGCCAGCAAGCACGCAGCGGTGAGCACAAACAGCGCCATGCGCATGCCCGGCGTGGCAATGGTGACACCGGCCAGGCGCTTGAAGTCGGTAAAGCCGTTGTTGCCGCCAAAGCCGGTCTCATTGCGAAAGAACAGCAGCATGGCGGCAAAAGTAAGCGCCTGGGTGATGATGGAAAAGTACACGCCCTTGATGCGCGACCTGAAGGCAAAAAAGCCAAAGACCAGCGCCACCAGCCCCGGCACCGCCACCACCAAAAACAAGGTGGCGGGCAAGCTGTCACTCAGCGCCCAATGCCAGGGCAGCTCTTTCCAGTCGAGAAACACCATGAAGTCGGGCAAGGCGCTTTTGTAATTGCCGTCTAGGCCAATCTGGCGCATCAGGTACATGCCCATGGCGTAGCCACCCAGCGCAAAGAACAAGCCGTGGCCTAAACTGAGAATGCCGGTGTAGCCCCAGATCAAGTCCATGGCCAGCGCGCACATGGCGTAGCACATGATCTTGGCCACCAGGCCCACGGCAAAGTCGCTCAGGTGGAAGACACTGCCCTCGGGCACCCACAAATTGAGCACCGGCACCAGGCCACACAAGAGTGCGAGCACCGCCAGCCAAATGGCCCAGCCGGTGCGGCTCAAGACCGGCGCGGGTTGAGGAAGGATTAGCGCGCTCATGCTTCTGCACTCCGGCCCTTCATGGCAAAAATACCTTGCGGGCGTTTTTGGATGAAGATGATGATGAATAAAAGAACGGCAATTTTGGCCAGCACCGCGCCAGTCAGGCCTTCAAGAAACTTGTTGAGCACACCCAGGCCGAGTGCGGCTACGACCGTGCCCGCCAACTGGCCGACGCCACCGAGCACCACCACCATAAAGGCGTCAACAATATAGCTCTGGCCCAGGTCAGGCCCCACGTTGCCCACCTGGCTTAAAGCGCAGCCCGCCAGCCCGGCAATGCCCGAACCCAGCGCAAAGGCATAGGTGTCAACGCGCGCGGTGTTGACGCCCATGCAAGAGGCAATGGGCCGGTTTTGCGTCACCGCCCGCACAAACAGGCCCAGGCGGGTTTTGCCCACCAGCAGGGCCACACCCAGCAGCACGGCAAAGGCAAAAGCAATGATGATGATGCGGTTGTAGGGCAGCGATAGGTTGCCCATGAGTTGCACGCCGCCACTCATCCAACTCGGGTTTTCTACGCCTACGTTTTGCGCGCCAAACAGGCTGCGCACGCCTTGCATCAGCATCAGGCTGATGCCCCAGGTGGCCAGCAGTGTCTCCAGCGGGCGGCCATACAAAAAGCGGATCACGCTGCGCTCAAGCGCCGCACCCACCAGGGCTGACACCATAAAGGCCACCGGCACGCTGGCCAGCAAATACCACTCAAAGGCACCGGGCAGGTATTTTTGGAACAGGCCTTGGACCACGTAAGTGGCGTAGGCGCCAATCATCATCAGCTCGCCGTGGGCCATATTGATCACGCCCATCAGGCCGTAGGTGATCGCCAGGCCCAGCGCCACCAGCAGCAGGATGGAGCCCAGGCTTATTCCGCTAAAGATCGCTCCTAGTCGGTCGCCCCAGGCGAGGCGGTCTTTGACTTCGCGCAGGCTCTTGTACAGCGCTTGTTTGACCTTGGGGTCGGTCTCTATTTGCAGGCGCTCGGCGAGCAGGGTTTGCGTGGCGGCTTGGGCGCTTTGGCCCAAGAGCGCGGCCGCTTGCTGGCGCTTGGTCGGGTCGTCACTGGACAACAGGGCGGCAGCGCGAAGCAGGCCCAGGCGTTCGCGGATATCGGCTTCGGTTTCTTGCGCCAGCGCCTTGTCAATCAAAGGAAGTTGGGCGTCACTCACCTGGCCTTGCAAGGCCTTGGCGGCTTCGCGGCGCACGGTGGCGTCGGGGCTGAGCAGTTTGAGCGCAGCCAGCGCGTTGTCGAGTTCGCCGCGCATGCGGTTGTTCACCATCGCGTCTTCGGCGGCTTGCAGTGCGTCAGCAGGCAGCGTGAGCGCAGCGCCACTCACAGGGTCTAGCGCTTGGCCATCACGCACGATAACTGGCTTGCCCGCCACCACTTTGACCAAACCGTCCGACAGGGACTGGATAAACACCAAGGTTTGCGCGTCAGGGCTCAGGGCGGCGGCTTGCAAGGCGGCAATGCGATCGTCTCCTTCACCCACCGCCATTTTTTGCGCCTGCTCTGCGGTGAGGGCGAAGCTCGCACCAGCGCTGAACAGGGCCATCACGCTTATCCATAGTGCGCGCTGAAATGCGAATCTCACTTTTGCGTAGTGGCTTTTCCCCCCTATCCCCCCGGCCCCCTTTCCACCCCGGCGGGTTAGAAAGGAGGAGCGAACAGCCACATTTGATTTCTTCGCACCGGCCAAGGCACCACTGGCCATTGCCGTGGAGAGTTGGCTCGCAGCGCATCTTTCGTTCGCCAGCGATTGGATGTCACGCCAGTAGAAGGCTAGCCGACGCGACGAAATCAAATGTGGCTGTTGGCCCCCCTCTCTTGCCCGCTGGGCGAGAGAGGGGTTGGGGGAGAGAGTGGGTAGAACGCTGCAAGGCAGGCACAACCCAACTGCCCCCGTTAAGGCTTTCGCAAACACGTTAAATCTCATCAGAGTCCTCAAAATAACAAAACCGTCGCAACTTCCGGGCCAGTCCTGACCCGAACAGTTACGACGGCGGTTCAGCGCCTCAGAAAGGTGCTTACTTCTTCACAGGCTCGTCAGGCTTCTTGTCGTTGCCCTCGATAAACGGAGACCATGGCTTGGCCTTGACGGGGCCAGGTGTCTTCCACACCACATTGAACTGGCCATCGGCCTTGATCTCGCCAATGAACACAGACTTGTGCAAGTGGTGGTTCTTCTCGTCCATCTTGGACGTAATGCCACTGGGCGCGGTAAAGGTTTGGCCGGCCATGGCGGCAATCACCTTGTCAACATCGGTGGACTTGGCTTTTTCAACCGCCTGCTTCCACATGTTGATGCCGATGTAGGTGGCTTCCATCGGGTCATTCGTCAAAGGCTTGTCTTTGTGTCCGGCGATGCCCTTGGCCTTGGCGTAGTCAGACCACTTCTTGATGAAGGCGTCGTTGGTGGGGTTCTTGATGCTCATGAAGTAGTTCCATGCGGCCAGGTGTCCGACCAAAGGCTTGGTGTCCACGCCACGCAGCTCTTCTTCACCCACCGAGAACGCAACCACTGGCACGTCTTTGGCTTTGAGGCCAGCGTTACCAAGTTCTTTGTAGAAAGGCACGTTGGAGTCACCGTTGATGGTGGACACCACGGCGGTCTTGCCACCGGCGGCAAATTTCTTCACGTCAGCCACGATGGTCTGGTAATCCGAGTGGCCAAACGGGGTGTACTTTTCGTCGATGTCGCTGTCTTTCACGCCTTTGCTTTTGAGGTAAGCGCGCAAGATTTTGTTGGTGGTGCGGGGGTAGACATAGTCGGTTCCCAGCAAGACCCAGCGCTTGGCGCCGCCGCCGTCTTTGCTCATCAAATAGTCCACTGCGGGAATGGCTTGCTGGTTAGGCGCGGCACCCGTGTAGAAGACGTTTTTGGACAGCTCTTCACCTTCGTATTGCACGGGGTAAAACAGCAGGCCGTTCATTTCTTCCACCACTGGCAGCACCGATTTGCGCGACACCGAAGTCCAGCAACCAAAGATCACGTCCACCTTGTCTTGACCGAGCAGCTGCTTGGTTTTTTCGGCAAACAGGGGCCAGTTGGAAGCGGGGTCAACGACCACGGGCTCCAGCTTTTTGCCCAGCAAACCGCCTTTGGCGTTGATTTCGTCAATGGCCATCAGCACGGTGTCTTTCAACACGGTTTCAGAGATGGCCATGGTGCCTGAGAGGCTGTGCAAGATACCGACTTTGATGGTGTTACCCGCATGGGCGGGAAGGGCCGACAGGCCTGCCAAGGCAACGGCAGCAGAGAGTGCCTTGAGCGTAAAACGACGATGCATGAAAAATCCTCCAGTGGTTGATATAAGTCGTTTCACTTAGTCCCGCTGCTGCGGTTTTGTTGAAACTTGGGTCAACTTTAGGGAGAATCAGCGCCCGAGAAAATACGCCGACTGGCGTATGGGGCGGCGTAGGCCCGGCGCAAGGCCAGGGCTGATTAACGCCCGCGCTTTTGCTCGCGCAGCATGAAGAGGTAGAGGCTTTCCACCTTGTCACGCGCCCAGGGGGTTTTGCGTAAAAACTTCAGGCTTGAAGAGACGCTGGGGTCCACCGCAAAACAACGAATGGCGATCTGCTGCGCCAAACCCTCCCAACCGTAATGGTCGGCCAATGCAGTGACCATGGCTTCGAGCTTGACGCCGTGCAAGGGGTTGCGCGGTTGCTGCGCAGCGGCAGTGGCCGAGGCGACGGGGGATTCGGGCAAATCGGTAGGCATTGGCCTATTTTCGCCCACGCCGCGCTGCGGGAGCGCCGCGAGGCTTGTGCCGCTGAGAATCAGCCGCTGAACTGGGGCTGCAGCTGTGCAATCCGGGCCGTAGCCTTGCCGGCTGCTGCGGTGCGGGTTTCGACCCCGAGTTTGACGAACACGCGCTCCAGGTGCTTTTTGACGGTCATCGGGCTGCTGCCCAAAATATCGCCCACGTCCTTGTTGGTTTTGCCTTTAACTACCCAGTACAAGACCTCGGCCTCGCGCAGCGTCAGGGCAAACACGTCGCGCATGGCTTGCATGACTGCCTGGTCCGAGACCTCACGCATGACGATCAGCCAGTCGTCGTCGGCCCATTCTTCGCTGCCAGTGACTGAGGCGTTTTCGTTGTCGCCGGTTTGCTGGTGCAGGCGCAGGGTCAGGCGCGCGCCGTCGCCCTGCGACAAGACCAATGGTCGGGGTGCATCGCCGCGCTGCAGGTAACGCAGGCACTCCTGCAACCAAGACTGCACCTCGGGCGCGGTGCGGCTGGCGTAGGGCGGGTGGTTGGGGCAATAGCGCTGCAGCAGTTCACGCGACAAGGGGGTTTGCCACATCAGCTTGCCGTCCTGCGGGCGCACGGTCAGGGTGGCGTAGCCGAAGGCATCGAGCGCGTTGCGCGCCTGGCGCCGCTCGCGCGCACCGGCCAAGTGCATGGCCATGCGGGCCAGCAGCTCGTGGGGTTTGACGGGCTGGTTAACGCAGTCTGCGCCGCCAGCCTCAAGCGCCTGCACCAGATGCTCCGGATGGCCGGGGTCAGCCAAAAACACGATGGGCGCCGGACTGGTCTGGGCCAGCGCCTTGAGGCGGCGCGCCAGATCGAAGCCACTGCCGTCAACAAGCTGCGCATCGAGCAGCAGCAGGTCGGGCGGCGCCAAGGCGGCCTGAGCCAGTGCGGCAGCCGCGCTGACCATTACGAGAGCACCATAGCCCGCGTCTTCGAGCAACTCGGCTAGGCCACGCGCTTGCTGCGCATCCGAACTCACGACCCAAATGGACTCGCCCTGGCCGGAGCGGGGGGCGGCAGAAGCCGGGATCATTCGCCACCCCTCACACAACAATCACCAATCCGGTGCATTTGCGGGCTAAATTCTTCAAACTCTTTAGCTGCCTGGATGGTTGCTGTTTTGCGCACCATAACGATGCAAGGTGGCGCTGTGTTGTGGTGCACGAATGGACGGCTGAACTTCATCATGGGGATCTCCGGTAGCAAGGGCTTGCGCCCCCAAGACCTTGCAGAATCCATGCCATCCGGCCTTTGGCGTATGCTTTTCAGCGCAGGCATGGGCTTTGCTTCTATTGATCACCCTCTGGCCTTTATTACTCAGACACGCACCCGTTTATGGAACTCACCCCCCGCGAAAAAGACAAGCTCTTGCTATTTACCGCAGCGCTTTTGGCCGAGCGGCGCAAGGCCCGGGGCCTCTTGCTCAATTACCCCGAAGCGCTGGCCCTGATCAGCGCCGCCGTGATGGAAGGCGCACGCGACGGCAAGACCGTGGCGCAACTCATGAGCGAAGGCCGCACCGTACTGACCCGCGCCGACGTGATGGACGGCATTGCCGAAATGATCCCCGACATCCAGGTCGAAGCCACCTTCCCCGACGGTACCAAGCTGGTCACCGTGCACCAGCCCATCGTCTGACGCTTTTGCTGCTCCTCGTATTTCCACCGTTCACACCATCTAGGTAAGCCCCTCATGTTCCCCTCCATTTCTAAAGCACTGTTCGTCGCAGCCACCCTGGGCCTGTCCACCCTGGCCCAGGCTCACGTTGGCACCGACCTTGCCGACCACCATTTCTTAGGTCTGGTAGACGGCTTGTTGCACCCCTTTACTGGCCTAGACCACCTGGCGGCCATGCTGGCGGTGGGTTTTTGGAGCGCGCTAAGTACACGGCGCGTCTGGCTGGCGCCCCTGGCTTTTGCCAACATGCTGCTGGTGGGCGCATTTATGGGCATGTCGGGCATCGCCCTGCCCGCGCTAGAGCCCCTGGTGGCGGCCACCGTGCTGGCGCTGGGCCTGCTGGTGGCCACCCGCGCGCAGTTTCCTGGCGCGGTAGCCGCCACACTGGCCGGCGGATTTGCCGTGTTCCACGGCATGGCCCACGGTGTGGAATTTTCGGGCGCAAGCCCCGTGGCTGTGCTGGTGGGCATGCTTGCAGGCACTGTGGTTTTGCATGGCTTGGGGCTGGCTGCGGGTCTGGCACTGCGCTCACACAGTGCCTGGTGGCCGCGTCTGGCAGGCGCCGCGCTCGCGCTCTGGGGCGGCGTGCTGTTGACCCAACTGGCCGGCTAGGAATTGGATATGACCCCCGGCGAAATCATCACCGACGAAGGCAGCCACGTGCTTAACGCCGGGCGGCGCACCCTGACCGTGCTGGTCAAAAACACCGCCGACCGGCCGGTGCAAGTGGGCTCGCATTACCACTTTGCCGAGACCAATGGCGCGCTCGACTTTGACCGCGCGCTGGCCCAGGGCATGCGCCTGAACATCGCCTCGGGCTCGGCCGTGCGCTTTGAGCCCGGCCAAGAACGCACCGTGGAACTGGTGGACTACGCCGGTGACCGCACGGTTTACGGCTTTCGCGGCCTGACGCAAGGAAA
>CAMDHS010000126.1 GCA_945898115.1 Comamonas sp. lk | reverse complement strand
ATGAGCGTCATTGTGGGGCGCGCCCTGCCAGACGCGCGCGACGGCCTCAAACCGGTGCACCGGCGCGTGCTGTTCGCCATGCACGAGCTCAATAACGACTGGAACCGGCCTTACAAAAAGTCCGCCCGTATCGTGGGTGACGTCATCGGCAAATACCACCCCCACGGCGACCAGTCGGTCTACGACACCATCGTTCGTATGGCGCAAGACTTCTCGATGCGCCACATGCTGGTGGACGGCCAAGGCAACTTTGGCTCGGTGGACGGCGACAACGCGGCTGCCATGCGTTACACCGAAATCCGCCTGTCCAAGATTGCGCACGAGTTGCTGGCCGATCTGGACAAGGAAACCGTAGATTTCGGGCCCAACTACGACGGCTCGGAAAAAGAGCCGCTGGTCATGCCCACGCGCATTCCCAATTTGCTGGTCAATGGCTCGGGCGGTATTGCCGTGGGTATGGCCACCAATATCCCACCGCACAATCTGAACGAAGTGGTGGACGCCTGCCTGCACTTGCTGCGCCACCCCGACGCCACGATTGACGATTTGATGGAAATCGTGCCCGCGCCCGACTTTCCTACGGCCGGCATTATTTATGGCATCAACGGCGTCAAGGACGGCTACCGCACCGGGCGCGGCAAAGTGGTGATGCGCGCCAAAGGCCATTTTGAGGACATCGACAAGGGTTCGCGCCAGGCCATCATCGTGGACGAGCTGCCTTACCAGGTCAACAAAAAGACGCTGCAAGAGCGCATGGCCGAGTTGGTGCACGAAAAGAAAATCGAAGGTATCAGCCACATCCAGGACGAGTCCGATAAATCGGGCATGCGTCTGGTCATCGAGCTCAAGCGCGGCGAAGTGCCTGAGGTGGTGCTCAACAACCTGTACAAGCAGACCCAGCTTCAAGACACTTTTGGCATGAACATGGTGGCCCTGATCAACGGGCAGCCCAAGCTGTGCAATCTGAAAGACCTGATTGAGGTGTTTTTGCAGCACCGCCGCGAAGTGGTCACGCGGCGCACCGTGTTTAACCTGCGCAAGGCGCGCGAGCGCGGCCACGTGCTTGAAGGCCTGGCGGTGGCGCTGGCCAATATTGACGACTTTATTGCCATCATCCGCAACGCGCCCACGCCCCCGGTGGCCAAGGCCGAACTGATGACGCGCAGCTGGGACAGTGTGCTGGTGCGCGAAATGCTCACCCGCAGCCGCAGCGACGGCGGCGTGATCAACGCCGACGACTACCGCCCCGATGGCCTGGAAAAAGATTACGGCATGGGCAGCGACGGCCTGTACCGCCTGTCCGACACGCAAGCGCAAGAGATTTTGCAAATGCGCCTGCAGCGCCTGACCGGCCTGGAGCAAGACAAGATCGTTGCCGAATACAAAGAGGTGATGGCTGAGATCGAAGACCTGCTGGACATTTTGTCCAAGCCTGAGCGCGTGTCCACCATCATTACCGGCGAACTCGGCACCATTCGCCAGGAATTTGGCCAAACCAAAATTGGCGCACGCCGCAGCCTGGTGGAACACAGCTCGTACGACCTGAGCACCGAAGACCTGATTACGCCCACTGACATGGTGGTCACGCTCAGCCACAGCGGCTATATCAAGAGCCAGCCTCTGAGCGAATACCGGGCACAAAAGCGTGGTGGGCGTGGCAAACAAGCCACCGCCACCAAAGAAGACGACTGGGTGGACCAGCTGTTTATCGCCAACACGCACGACTACATCTTGTGCTTTAGCAACCGGGGCCGCCTGTACTGGCTCAAGGTCTGGGAAGTGCCACAGGGCTCGCGCGGTTCACGCGGCCGGCCCATCGTCAATATGTTCCCGCTGCAAGAAGGCGAAAAAATCACCGTGGTGCTGCCGCTCACCGGTGACAAGCGCACCTTCCCGGCCGACCAGTACGTGTTCATGGCCACGTCCATGGGCACGGTCAAAAAGACGCCGCTGGACGACTTCAGCAACCCGCGCAAGGTCGGCATCATTGCTGTGAACCTCGACGAAGGCGACTACCTGATTGGCGCGGCCATTACCGACGGCCAGCACGACGTGATGCTGTTCTCGGACGGCGGCAAGGCGGTGCGCTTTAACGAAGACGAAGTGACCGCGCACGGGCGCCAGTCGCGCGGCGTCAAGGGCATGAACCTGGAAGACGGCCAAAGCGTGATCGCCATGCTGGTGGCCGAAGACGAGCTGCAAAGCGTGCTGACTGCTACCGAAAACGGCTACGGCAAACGCACCAGCATCACCGAATACACGCGCCACGGCCGCGGCACCAAGGGCATGATCGCCATCCAGCAAACCGAGCGCAACGGCCGCGTTGTGGCCGCCACGCTGGTCCATGCGGAAGACGAAATCATGCTAATCACCGACCGGGGTGTTTTGGTGCGCACGCGTGTGAGCGAGATCCGCGAACTCGGCCGCGCCACCCAGGGCGTAACCCTGATTGGTCTGGACGAAGGCTCCAAGCTCAGCGGCCTGCAGCGCATTGTGGAAAACGACGCTAACCCGTCCGAAGCCACGGATGTCACAGACGCAAGCGACACGCCCGACGCAGACGGCGACACCCCGACCGACGTTTAAGCCGGGCCTGCTGCGTGACCCGACCCTATAACTTTTCGGCCGGTCCGGCCACCATGCCTGCCGAGGTACTGGCGCAAGCGGCCAGCGAAATGCTGGACTGGCCTGACGCCAGCGGCAAACGCTGCGGCATGGGCGTGATGGAAATGAGCCACCGGGGCAAGGAGTTCATGTCCATCTGCGCGCACGCTGAAAGTACGCTGCGCAGCCTGCTGGCGGTGCCCGCGCATTTCAAGATTTTGTTCATGCAAGGCGGTGGCCTGGCTGAGAACGCCATCGTGCCGCTCAACCTGAGCGCCTTGCGCGCTCCGGCGGGCGAATTAGGCCAGACCGACTTTGTGCTGACCGGCAGCTGGAGCCAGAAATCCTGGCAAGAAGCCGGTAAATACAGCAGCACGCACGTTGCCGCCAGCAGCCAGGCCGGTGGCTTTACCGACACTCCCGATGCCGCCAGTTGGCAAATACGGCCCGGCGCCAGCTACGTCCACATTTGCAGCAATGAGACCATCCATGGCGTGGAATTCCACACCCTGCCCGACCTCAAAGCTCTGGGCTCAGACGCTGCGCTGGTGGTCGATTTTTCTTCGCAGGTTGCCTCGCGCCCGGTGGACTGGAGCCGCGTGGGCCTGGCCTTTGGCGGTGCGCAAAAAAACCTTGGGCCCGCTGGATTGACGCTGGTAGTGGTGCGCGAAGACCTGCTGGGCCACGCGCTGGCCATTTGCCCCAGCGCCTTCAATTACGAGACCGTGGCCGCCAACGGCTCGATGTACAACACGCCGCCGACCTACGCCATCTACATGGCCGGTTTGGTGTTTGATTGGTTGGCGCGCCAAGGCGGTATTGCCGCCATTGAGGCGCAAAACATCGCCAAGGCGCAGGCCTTGTACATGGCCATTGACAGCTCGGGCCTGTACTTCAACCCGGTGGCAGCGCATTGCCGCTCGCGCATGAACGTGCCGTTTTTTCTGCGCAACGAGACCTTGAACGACGTTTTTTTAAGTGGCGCCGCAGCCGCCGGCCTGTTGCAGCTCAAGGGCCACAAGTCGGTGGGCGGCATGCGCGCGAGCCTGTACAACGCCATGCCTCTGGCTGGCGTGCAGGCGCTGGTGGACTATATGCAGACCTTTGAGCGCAGCCACGCTTGAGGCCTGCGAACCAGGAAACTTTGATGACCAAAACACTTTCCGACCTTCGCGTACAGATTGACGCGCTTGACCTGGACCTGCTGGCCCTGCTCAACCGCCGCGCCGGTCTGGCGCACGAAGTGGGTGAACTCAAAAAAGGCGAAGGCTCGGTGGTTTTTCGCCCCGAGCGCGAAGCGCAAGTCATTGGCAACCTGCAGCACGCCAACGCCCAAACCCGCAATGAGGGCACGCTCAAGCCCGAAAGCGTGGCCTTTATTTGGCGCGAAATCATGTCCGCCTGCCGCGCTTTAGAGGCGCCTCAGCGCGTGGCCTATCTGGGCCCGGCCGGCACGTTTAGCGAAGAAGCCGCGCTGCGCTTTTTTGGCTCCAGCATTGCACACGTGCCCTGCGGCAGCTTTGACGAAGTGTTCCAGGCTACCGCCGCGGGTTCGGCCCAATACGGCGTGGTGCCGGTGGAAAACAGCACCGAAGGCGTGGTCACCCGCTCTTTGGATTTGCTGCTGACCACCCCGTTGCACATCGTGGGCGAGATCAGCCTGATGGTGCGCCACCACCTGCTGCGCGCCAGCAACAGCCTGGAAGGCATTGAAGTCGTAATGGCCCACCCCCAGGCGCTGGCCCAATGCCAGCAGTGGCTCACCACGCATTTGCCCCACGCCGAGCGCCGCGCCGTCTCCAGCAATGCCGAAGGCGCGCGCCTGGCCGCGTCTGAGCCCACCTGGGCCGCCATTGCCAGCGAACGCGCTGGCGCCACCTTTGGCCTGCACTTGGCGGCGCGCGCCATTCAAGACGACGCCTTCAACCGCACCCGCTTCGTGGTGGTCTGCCTGCCCGACACCCTGCCCGCCCCGCAGGCCAGTGGCCGCGACTGCACCAGCCTGGTCGTATCGGTGCCCAACCGCCCCGGCGCGGTGCACGACATGCTGGTGCCGCTCAAGCTGCACGGCGTGTCCATGACGCGCTTTGAATCGCGCCCCGCGCGCTCGGGCCAGTGGGAATACTTCTTCTACATAGACCTGCAAGGCCACCCGTCCGAGCCCCACGTCAAGGCGGCGCTGGCCGATTTGCAAAACCTGTGCGCTTTTTACAAAGTGCTGGGCACCTACCCCTTGGCCGACTAAGGCAGGCATAAGCAGCATGAAGCCTGGCTACACCATCGTCTATGGGCAAGACCTTGCCGCGAAATTCGGATTTTTTGAGGCCGCGTTTGGTTTTGCGCGGTCTCAAGAGGCAGGCCTTGTCGAGTTACGTAGCCCCGTAGGCAGCGCATGAAATTTCAACGGCTTGCCCTTATTGGCTGTGGCTTGATGGGAGGCTCGTTTGCGCTGGCCGTGCGCGAGGTGGCTCTGGTGCAAACGATTGCCGGCTTTAGCGCCTCTGAAAAAACTCGCCAACGCGCCCTGGAACTCAAGGTGATCGACCAAGCCTGCACCAGCGTGGCTGAGGCGGTGCAAGGCGCCGATCTGGTTTTGTTGGCTGTGCCAGTGGGCGCCATGCCAGCCACTTTTGCCGCCATGCGCGATGTGCTGCAGCCCAACGCCTTGTTAATGGACGTGGGCTCTACCAAGTGCGACGTGGTTGCCGCAGCGGTTGCCACCTTGGGCGAGCGCCTTGGCTGCTTTGTGCCCGCCCACCCGATTGCAGGCAAAGAGCGCGCAGGCATTGAACACGCCGAAAGCACGCTGTACCAAGACCGCCGCACCATCCTCACGCCACTTCCCACCACCAGCATTCACCGCCTGCAAGCGGCGCACGCTGTGTGGACCGCCATAGGCAGCCAGGTGAGCACGCTCACACCCGAGGCGCATGACGCCACCTTTGCCGCGGTAAGTCACTTGCCGCACCTGCTGGCCTTTGCCGCTGTGAATGCGCTGACGGCGCAGCCGCAAGGTACGGCATTTTTGGAGATGGCGGGCCCCGGCTTTCGCGACTTTTCACGCATCGCGGCCAGCGACGCCACCGTATGGCGCGACATCTTGAGCGCCAATCACGCCGAAGTGCTTACGCAAATGGCGCACTTTCGCGCCGCACTCGACCAGTTTGAAAACGCCTTGAAGCAGGGCGACACAGCCGCGCTGCAAGGCCTGATCCAACAAGCCAGCGAGATCCGATCGGCCTGGACGCTGAAAACCGGCACGACGGACGATACCGGCGCTTCATGAGCGGCATTTCACATTAGCTTTCATGCAGGTGCGCAGCGCCCCTCTTAATGAAGGTTCTTTCACGTTAACGACGATGTTCACCACCCTATTTCTAGACCTCCCCCCCCTGCAAACCGCCAGCGGCACCGTCGCCCTGCCCGGCTCCAAAAGCATTTCCAACCGCGTGCTCTTGTTGTCGGCCCTGTGCGAAGGCACCACGGTCGTGCATGATTTGCTCGACTCGGACGACACCCAAGTCATGCTCGCCGCGCTGCGCCAACTGGGCTGCGGCGTGGACGTGCAAGCCAACACGGTAGCCATCACCGGGCTGGGTGGGCGCGCCAAGATTGATGCGCCGATTGCGTTTTTCATGGGCAACGCCGGCACCGCCATGCGCCCGCTCACCGCCGCGCTGGCCGTGTTGGGCGGCGATTACACGCTGTCGGGCATTCCGCGCATGCACGAGCGGCCGATTGGCGATTTGGTAGACGCGCTGCGGCTGCTGGGCTGCAATATTGATTACCTGGGCGTTGAGGGCTTTCCGCCTTTGCACATTGGCAAACCCGCGCTCAAGCTGCAGGCGCCCATCCAGGTGCGCGGCGACGTGTCCAGCCAGTTTTTGACTGCATTGCTCATGGCGCTGCCGCTGGTGGCGCAAGACCAGGACATCACCATCGAGGTGGTGGGCGAGCTCATCAGCAAGCCCTATATCGACATTACGCTCAATTTGCTGGCGCGCTTTGGCATTGCGGTGCGCAGCGAAGCGCACGGCGCTTTTGTCATTCCCAAAGGCAGCCGCTACCAGTCGCCTCTCAGCATCCACGTCGAAGCGGACGCCTCGTCAGCCAGCTACTTTATTGGTCTGGGCGCCATCGTCTCGGGTGCGGGCATTCGCATTGAAGGCGTGGGCGCGGACTCCATTCAAGGTGACATCCGCTTTGTGGAGGCCGCCCAAGCCATGGGCGCCGTGGTGGAAAAAGGGCCCAACTGGCTGCATATCTCGCGAGGCCAGTGGCCGCTGCGCGCTATCACCGGCGACTTCAACCACATCCCCGACGCGGCCATGACGCTGGCCGTGATGGCGCTCTACGCCGACGGCCCCAGCGAGCTGCGCAATATTGCCAGCTGGCGCGTCAAAGAGACCGACCGGATTGCCGCGATGGCCACCGAGCTGCGCAAGCTCGGCGCCCAGGTAGAAGAAGGCCCGGACTGGCTGCGCATCCACCCGCTGCCCGCTGCGCAGTGGAAAGCCGCCAGCATCCACACCTACGACGACCACCGCATCGCCATGTGTTTTTCGCTCGCCGCTTTCAACCCGGCCGCGCTGCCGGTGCGCATTGAAGACCCCAAGTGCGTGGCCAAGACCTTTCCCGATTACTTTGAAGCCTTGTTTGCGGTGGCCCAAGCGGTGCCCGGCGCCGTTCCGGTGCTGTGCGTGGACGGCCCCACGGCTTCGGGCAAGGGCACGCTGGCGTCTACGCTGGCCGCGCAACTCGGCTACCACTTTTTGGACTCTGGCGCGCTGTACCGCATTACGGCCTACGCCGCCTTGCAAGCCGGCCTGTCCTTGGACGAGGCGCACGCCCCGGCCATTGCCGCACTCGCCGCCACGCTCGACATCCGTTTTGAAGGCGAACGCGTCTGGCTGGGAGCGCAAGACATCAGCGAGGCCATTCGTACCGAAGAGGCTGGCATGAATGCGTCTGCCGTCTCTAGCCTGGGTGCGGTGCGCACGGCGCTGGTGGGCTTGCAACACAGTTTTCGGCGCCTGCCGGGGTTGGTGGCCGACGGGCGCGACATGGGCACGGTGATCTTTCCCGACGCTACGCTCAAGGTTTACCTGACCGCCAGCGCCGAGCGCCGGGCGCAGAGGCGCTATAAGCAATTGATTTCAAAGGGAATTTCGACTACACTCGACACTCTTTGCGCAGACCTAGGGGCGCGCGACGCACGTGACACCCAACGTGCTGTTGCGCCTTTGAAGCCCGCGCAAGACGCCGAGCTGCTGGACAACTCTGAACTCACGGTCGAATCGTCCGTTAGCCAAGTGTTGAACTGGTGGCAAGGCAAGCAGCCTTTTCCTGCCGCTACGGTGGTGTGAAAAGGCTGGCGTTAGAAGCCAAGGGCAACAAATTGCTCTTGCAAGGCCCCCGAGACTCCCTTCGCGCTGCATGCGCATGGTCTTGGGGTTCAACAACTTAACCCCGCGGTTTTTTTCCGCAAGCAACATGTCCGAATCTTTCGCAGACCTATTTGAAGAGTCACAAAAAGCCTCTGAAACCCGTATTGGTGAAGTCGTTACCGCCGAAGTCGTTCGCATCGAACACAACTTCGTCGTCGTCAACGCTGGCCTGAAGTCTGAGGCTTATGTGCCTTTGGCCGAGTTCAAGAGCGACAAAGGTGAACTCGAAGTTCAAGTAGGCGAATTTGTCTCCGTGGCCATCGTCGCCATGGAAAACGGTTACGGCGACACCATCGTCAGCCGTGACACCGCCAAGCGCCTGGCTTCGTGGATGTCCCTGGAAAAATCGCTGGAATCCGGCGAATTTGT
>CAMDHS010000125.1 GCA_945898115.1 Comamonas sp. lk | reverse complement strand
GCGGGGCACAGACGCGCCAGAGACAGCGCACAGGGCGCAAAAAAACAGAACCCTGAGTGTGCCTGAGCGGCAAGGGCGGCTCTTGATCTACGTCAAAAGCGAAAATTAATTCACTGCTAGCCTTGCTGCAATTCACAAGAAAGGGCATTCTTTATGTACGCACGCATCCTGGTCGCCACCGACGGCTCCGATCTCTCGCAAAAAGCCGTCACCAGCGCGATTGACCTGGCCGCCGCCTGCAAGGCCGAGCTGGTCGCCCTGCAAGTGGTACCGCCCTATCCCATCAGCTACTTTGAAGGCGGCATTGCAATGGACGGCGCCGAGATCCAGCGCATTGAAGCCCTGTGGGCCGACAACGCCAAGGCCAACGTCAACGCTATTGCACAAACGGCGCTGTCCAAAGGCGTCAAGACGCAGGCAGCGACCAGCCGCTCAGACGTGGTGTCCAACGCCGTCATTGCGGCTGCCAAAAAGCACGAATGCGACCTGATTGTGATGGCCTCGCACGGTCGCCGGGGCTTGACGCGCCTGCTGCTGGGCAGCGAAACCCAGCAGGTGCTGACCCATGCCAGCACGGCGGTGCTGGTGGTGCGCTAGCGGGTCAAATGGCAAGCGCGGTCAGGTCGGTCGCGTCGGGCTTGACCTCGGTATCTTGAAAACGCGCGCGAATTTCCAGCACTTCGGGCCAGGCGCCCAAAAAGGCGTCCACGCACGCGGGGTCAAAGTGGCCGCCGCGCCCCGCACGCAAATGGTTCACTGCGTCTTCGAGCGCCCAAGCGCGCTTGTAGGGCCGCGCCGAACACAGCGCATCAAACACATCGGCCACGGCGACGATGCGGCTGAAAATCGGAATTTTTTCACCGACCAGGCCTTGTGGGTAGCCGCTGCCGTCGAACTTTTCGTGGTGCCCTAGCGCGATCGCGGCACCCGCTTGGAGCAAAGGCGAGCTGCTGCCCTTGAGCAGCTCATAGCCCAGCACCGCATGCGCGCGCATCACGGCCAGTTCTTCAGGGTCCAGCTTGCCGGGCTTGAGCAGAATCCGGTCTGGAATGGCGACTTTGCCAATGTCGTGCATAGCGGCCGCGTCTAGCAGCA
The DNA here is from genome assembly GCA_945898115.1 of Comamonas sp. lk. Classification (GTDB taxonomy): domain Bacteria; phylum Pseudomonadota; class Gammaproteobacteria; order Burkholderiales; family Burkholderiaceae_C; genus Allorhodoferax. The sequence goes on along the minus strand of CAMDHS010000125.1, from coordinate 7,338 downwards.
ACTCCTGGTCCTCAAGCGAAAGTTTGAGTTCACGCGCAATCAAGCACGCGTAGTGCGACATGCGCAGAATGTGCATGCCGGTGTCGGCGTCGCGGTGTTCGGCGGCTTTGGCCAGGCAGACCACGGTCTCGCGTTCACGGGCGCGCACCTCTTGCGTGGCAATGCGCACACTCTCGGCCAGCCAGGCGGCCTGGTCGGTGAGCTTGCGGGTGGCGTCGCTGAGTTTGAGCAGGTTTTTGGTGCGGGCCAAAAACTCGACTGGATCGACCGGCTTGGACAAGAAATCGTCCGCCCCCGACTCCAGCGCACGGTAACGCACAGCGCGCTCGTCGTTAGCGGTAACCATTAACACCGGAATGGTCTGCAAGCCAGGAATAGCCCTAAATTGGCGAATGAACTCCAGCCCGTCCATCTCCGGCATCATGAAATCAACCACCACCAAGTCCACTTGCGTATGGCGGGCAAACTCGAGTGCCAGCAGCGGATCGGTAAAGCTGTGCGCCTGGGCGGGCGCAAGACGATTGACCAGCGTGCCCAGCATGCGCAGATTGATGTCGGTGTCGTCGACGATGAGCACTCGCTGGTTCACGGCGGTTGTCTTTCAGGCGTTTGGTTCAAGAATCGAAATGCATTGCCAAGGTGCGAGCATAACTTCTTGCGCGGCAGCTGCGGTTTTGCGGCTAGTCAGGTGCGCGCTGGCGCCCGGCCCACGCCCACAAAAGCGCGCCGCCCAGCACCATGGGCACGCACAGCCACTGGCCCATGCTCATGCCCAGCGACAAAATACCCAAGTGCGCGTCAGGCTCGCGGAAAAACTCGGCAATAAAGCGAAAAACGCCATAGCCCAACAAAAACGCCGCCGCTACCCGTCCCTGCTTGGGCGCGCTTGCCCCATACCACCAAAGCAGCGCAAACAGCAACAGGCCTTCCAGCAAAAACTGGTAGACCTGCGAGGGGTGGCGCGGCGCCTCACCCGCACCACGAAACACCATGGCCCAGGGCAAGGTGGGGTCGGCCAGGCGGCCCCAGAGTTCGCCATTAATAAAGTTGCCCACCCGCCCGGCCGCCAGACCAGTGGGCACGCAGGGCGCCACAAAATCAGCCACCTGCCAAAAAGAGCGCTGGCGCGAATAGGCAAACCAGGCCATGGCGGCAATCACGCCGAGCATGCCGCCATGAAAGCTCATGCCGCCCTGCCAGACGGCCAAAATTTCCAGCGGATGGCTGGCGTAGTACAGCGGCTTGTAAAACAGGCAGTAGCCCAGGCGCCCGCCCAGCACCACGCCCATCACGCCTAAAAACAGGATGTCTTCCACATCGCGGTAAACCCAGGGCGCTTGGCCCTGGATGCTGGCAAAAGGGGCCTGAAGCAGCCGCCGGCTGCCCAGCCACAGAAACAGGCCAAAGGCCGCCAGGTAGGTCAGGCCGTACCAGTGCACGGCCAGCGGGCCGATTTGCAAGGCGATGGGGTCAATTTGGGGATGGATCAGCATGGGGCTATTGTGCCCGTACCTGCTCTTGCCAAGCACAGACGGCTGGTGTGCGCCAGCGCGAGTGCCCAGCCTAGAATCGCCCGAATGATTACAAATTCAGCGATTGAAATGCAAAGCACCATCAAAGCCATTTTGGCGCAGCTCGGCACGGTGATTGTGGGCAAGCCCCGGCAGTTGCAAGATGCGCTGGCCTGCGTGCTGGCTGAGGGCCACTTGCTGATTGAGGACGTGCCGGGCGTGGGCAAGACCACGCTGGCCCATGCCCTGGCCAAAACCCTGGGCCTGCAGTTTGCGCGGATCCAATTTACCTCGGACCTGATGCCCGGCGACCTCTCGGGCGTGTCGGTGTACGAGCAGGGCAGCGCGCGCTTTGTGTTCCACCCCGGCCCCCTATTCACCCAAATCTTGCTGGCCGACGAGATCAACCGGGCCAGCCCCAAAACGCAAAGTGCCTTGCTCGAAGCCATGGAGGAGCAGCAAGTCAGCATCGAAGGCCAGACGCGCGCCCTGCCTCAGCCATTTTTTGTGATCGCCACGCAAAACCCGCTTGACCAGATTGGCACGCACGCACTGCCCGAGTCGCAGCTGGACCGCTTTTTGATGCGCATCTCGCTGGGCTACCCCGACCGCCAGGCAGAACGCTTGCTACTCTTGGGCCAAAACCGCCGCCACTTGCTTGACGCCTTGCCAGCGGCCCTGGCACACGCACAGTTGCAGCAACTGCAAGCCGCCGTGAAGGCGGTGCATGCGTCTGAGGCCTTGCTGGACTATGTGCAAGACCTGGTAGGCGCCACCCGCTCGGGCCAATGGTTTGTGCAGGGCCTGAGCCCGCGCGCGGGCATGGCGCTGCTGCGCGTAGCCAAGGCACGCGCGCTCTTGCAGGGGCGCAACTATGTGGCGCCTGACGACGTGCAAGACGTAATCGGCCCGGCCACCGCGCACCGCCTGGTGGCCTTGCCGCGCGCTGGGCGCGACGCCCTGGCGCAGGTGCGCGCCATGGTGGAGGCCACAGCGCTGCCATGATTTCGCTTACATGAATCCGCTGCGCTGGGCCCGCGCCCGTTTTCAAAGGTGGTGGCAGGCGCGCCTGCGGCCCAGCGACCACCAGACGCTGACCCAGCGCAACGTCTACATCGTGCCCACCGCCCCGGGCCTGCTGCTGGCTGCCACTTTGCTGGTGCTGCTATTGGCTTCCATCAACTTTCAGCTCAACCTGGGTTATGCCCTGACATTTTTACTGGCTGGCTGCAGCCTGGTGGGAATGCATCTGGGCCACGCCACACTGCGCGGGCTTGACCTGCAGTTGCTTATCCCCGAAGCGCAGTTTTTGGGTGCCAACACCACGCTGGCCGTGCAGTTGCGAAATCCCAACCGGGCCCCGCGCTTCGGCGTGGGTCTGGCGGTGCATGGCAGCAAAAACTGGCTCTGGAGCGAGGTGCCGGCCCAGGGCAGCAGTACCTTGCAACTGCCCTGGCAGGCACCGCACCGAGGCCTTGCCCTCGTTCCCTTGCTCACGGTGGAAAGCCGCTTTCCGCTGGGTGCGTTTCGGGTGTGGACGGTGTGGCAGCCCGCATCTAGCGTGCTGGTCTACCCGCGCCCCGAAGCGGGTGCGCCCGCCCTGCCTGCGGCCAACAGCCCGGCGCGCTCCGGTGTGGCAGCGCAAATACCCAAGCGCGCAGAGGGCCAATGGGACGGCCTGCGCCCCTACCGCCGGGGCGATGCGCTCAAACACATTGCCTGGAAGCCCTCAGCCAAAGCCATGGCCTCGGGCTCTGGCGCCTGGGTCAGCCGTGAGGCGCAGGCGCCACAAGCCTCGCAAGCCGCAGACCTGTGGCTGGACTACGGTGCCACCGGCCTGTCTGACAAGGAGGCGCAGCTCTCACGCTTGTGCGCCTGGGTTCGCAGTGCCGAGCTGCAGGACCTGCGCTACGGCCTGCGCCTGCCCGGCGTGCACATAGCGCCAGCCAGTGGCACGGCGCACCTGCGCCACTGCCTGGAGGCCCTGGCGCTGTGCTAGCTGCAGCAGCTCCGGCGCGCGTGCTGGCTCGCCTTCAGGCGCTGCCGCAGCAAACGCGCGAGACGCTGTTTGTATTGCTGGTGGTGGCCTGGGTGCTGCTGCCCCATCTGGCGCAACTCCCGGCCTGGGCCAGTGCACTGGCTGCGCTGCTGCTCTTGTGGCGTGCCCACCTGGCGCTGGCGGGTACCGCCCTGCCCGCGCGCCCGATACTGGCCGCGCTGCTGGGCCTGGCCGTGGCTGGCACGCTGGGTACACACCGCAGCCTGGCCGGCAGTGAGGCCGGTGTCACGCTGGTGGCCTTGTTGCTGGCGCTCAAGACTCTGGAAATGCGGGCCCGGCGCGACGCTTTTGTGGTGTTTTTTCTGGGCTTTTTCACCGTGCTGACGCAGTTTCTCCACTCGCAGTCTCTGGGCACAGCGGCTTATATGCTGGTGGCGATGCTGGGTTTGCTCACGGCCCTGGTGAGCGCCCACCTGCCCGGCAGCGCCACGCCGCTGCGGGTGGCTGCGCGCACTGCGGCGCGCATGGCGGCGCTAGGGCTGCCCCTGATGGCGCTGCTGTTTGTGTTGTTTCCCCGTATCGCGCCCTTGTGGGGCGTGGGCGAGGCAGCACCGCGCGCGCGCAGCGGCCTGTCTTCCACCGTGTCGGTGGGCAGCATGGCCGAACTGGCGCTCGACAACAGCGTTGCGCTGCGTCTGCGCTTTGAGACGCCACCCGCACCCGGCAGTGCTTTGTACTTTCGGGGGCCGGTGCTGTCGCGTTTTGACGGACGGCAATGGCTGCCCTCCAACCAGGCTACAGCCCTTGAAGCACGCCCCACTGAGGTGCTGCAAACCCAAGGCGAGCCGCTGCGCTACGAAGTCACCCTGGAGCCCAACTCCCATCCATGGCTGCTGGTATTGGACGCCACCCCCCAAGCCCCGCAGGCGCCAGACCTGCGCGCCCGTGGGACGCCTGACTTGCAGTGGACGGACGATACGGGCGCCAACGCGCTGCGGCGCTACCAAGCGCAAAGCTATTTGCAGTTCCAGTACGGGCCACGGCAGTGGCATCCCGACTTAGACGCCTACACCGCCCTGCCGCCGGGCGGCAACCCGCGCACGCTGGCCTGGGCCGCGCAATTGCGCGCCACCCCGGCACTGGCCCATGCCAACACCAGTACCCTGAGCGCCGCCGTGTTGCAGCGCCTGGGCAGCGGCGACTATGCTTACACCCTGAGCCCCGGCATCTATGGCGAACACACGGCGGACGAATTTTGGTTTGGGCGCAAAGCCGGATTTTGCGAGCATATTGCGTCGGCCTACGTGGTGGCGATGCGCGCCCTGGGCGTGCCCGCGCGACTGGTCACCGGCTACCAGGGTGCGCAGCGCAACGCAATAGACGGCTATTGGACCGTGCGCCAAAGCGATGCCCATGCCTGGGCCGAAATCTGGCAAGCGGAGCTGGGCTGGATTCGGGTAGACCCGACTGCTGCCGTGTCGCCCTGGCGCCTGGGCGCAGACACGCGGCTGGAAGCACCCAGCGGACCGGTGGTTCAGCTGCTTGGGCGAGTCGGGCCAGGCGTCTTGGGCACGATGCGGACGGCCTGGGAAGCGGTCAACAACCAGTGGAACCAAAGCGTGCTTAATTTCGGCCAGGGCGCGCAGATCGCGTTGCTAAAGCGCATCGGCATTGATGCGCTCGGCGGGGAAGACCTGACATCGGTATTGAGCTATGCGCTGGCCGCAGTATTAGCAGCCGGTGGAGCGCTGGGCGCGTTGTGGGCGGCCTGGCCTGCGCGCAGCGCAGACCCCAGCAAGGTCTTGCTGCGCCAATTGCACCGGCGCCTCCTAGACCTTGGTATGACGCTGCCTACCCACCTGCCGCCGCGCCAGATTGCGCAGCGGCTCGAACAACAGTTTGGCGCGACTGCGGCGCCAGTATGCGACTGGCTTTTGCAATTAGAGCGTTGGCGCTATGGCCCGCGCAGCGACGCTGCGGCGCTGCACTTGCTGCAAAGCCAATGGAAAATTCTGGTTTGGCCGCAGTACATGGCCCCAGGCAAAGCGCGCCTATGGCGCGCGCCTTTATAAATTACAGTTCATGCCGATGTCCCAAGGCGGGCTTGCGCGTTACAACCAGCGGGGTTGCGGTGTGCCAGCCCGGCCTGGCCCTTGAAAGGGAGCACCACCATGAACGTCACTCTGGTTTTACTTACTTGTTTCTTCTTTGCTGCTCTGCTAGGCGCTGGCATCTTTTATTACCTGACGCTGCGAAACCTGGCCCATATCCGCCGCGAGGTGGACCGCCTTCAGATCCGGGCCCGTGCCGAACGCGCCAGTGGCATGCTGCGCGCCGAGCGCTCTCGCTGCCAGCAAGAACTCCAGGCCTTAGAAACTGATCTGGGTATGACCGAGCGCAACGCACTCACGCCGCAAGAATTGACCCTGGTGGACAACCACCGCAGATCCATCAAAGAATGTGTTGATGCGCTCAAAAACGCCGGCGACTGGCTGGGCCTGCCTTTTGATCTGGAATGGGTGGACGTGCTGCAGCGCCTGCCACGCTTGCAGGCCTTGTACCGGGCTTCGCTGGATAATCGAGCAAGCAACACCGTGGAAGAAGCCAGCGCACAGTGGACCAGTACCGCATCGGAGCCGGTGCTGCTCACCGACAGCGCTGCTGCCAGCAAACACCACTAAAGGAAACACTGCATGCGCATTTGGATGCAAGCCGCCGGGGCCGCACTGGCTATTTTGACCTCTGGCGCACACGCCGGGGCCTGGGAAGACGGTTACGCCGATTACCAGCGTAAAGATTACGCCGGCGCCGTGGCCAAGTGGCGTAGCGTGGCGCAATCGGGCAATCGCGAAGCGCAGTCCTTATTGGGTGTCATGTACGCCTTTGGCCAGGGCGTGCCGCAAGACTATCCCCAGGCCATTAAATGGCTGCACATGGCCGCAGCCCAGGGCGAGCCCAAAGCCATGTTCAAACTCGGCAGCATGTACGCCTACGGCCAGGGATTTGTCCGTGACCACCAGCGGGCCGTCATGTGGTTTTACATGGCCGCTGAAGGCGGAAACCCCAAGGCCGCTGCGGAAATGGCAAAGTCGGCCAGCGAAATCAGCGATAGCGCCTTGGCCGCTGCCAAGCGCATGGCGATAACCTGCATCAAGCGCGAATTTCAGGGCTGCGAGTAGCACGCCCTAAGCCGCTTGCGGCTACTGGCCTTCCTTGAACTTGACGGTGATGCTGATCCGGCGGTTGCGCGGGTCTTTGGGGTCGTTCGGGTTGAAGGGCGCGGTGTCTGCCACGCCTTCAATTTGCACAAAGCGCTCGGGCTTGATGCCGTTTTTCTCGAGCGTGGCGCGCGTGGTCTCGGCCCGGTCTGCCGACAAAGACCAGTTGTTTTTGCCCTCTTTGTTGGCAAAACCCACGCTGTCGGTGTGGCCGCGCACGCTGATCTTGTTGGGCATGGCCTCTAGGGACTTGGCAATTTCACCCAAAAGCGCCTGCGCTTTAGGTTGCAATTTGGTGGTGCCCAGCGGGAACATCGAGAAATCGGCCTTATCAATCACCTCGATGCGCAAGCCTTCTTTGTCGCGCACAAATTGCACCTGGTTTTTGACCTGGTCCAGGGCCGGGTTGGCGGCGAGCTGCTCTTTGACTTCTTTTTCCAGTTGGTCGAAGCTCGCGCTGTCTTTGGACTGGCTGCCGCCCTGGCCGTCGGTCTGGTTTTGGTTCTTAGCGTCGTTTTCGCGCGCGTTTTCGCTGTTGGGCGAGGGGTCGTTTTCGGTCGGGCCGCCTTCAGAACGCGGCGTCAGCCTCTCCATGGGAGCGGTTTGCTTG
>CAMDHS010000124.1 GCA_945898115.1 Comamonas sp. lk | reverse complement strand
CGCTGGCTGGTGGCGTCCAAGTTTGGCCGGGTGCTGCAGGCCATTCGCGACGCAGAGTCGCGCGTCATGTTCAGCGGCTATTCGCCGCTGGGCTACAAGCTGGCGATCTGGACGCTCTCGGCCATGGTCTGCGGTGTGGCCGGCGCCTTGTATGTGCCGCAAGTGGGCATCATCAACCCCAGCGAAATGAGCCCGGCCAATTCGATTGAGATCGCAGTGTGGGCGGCGGTGGGCGGGCGGGCTACGCTGATTGGCCCGATCGTGGGCGCGTTTTTGGTCAACGGCGCCAAGAGCTGGCTCACCGTCACCTACCCTGAGTTTTGGCTCTACTTTTTGGGTGCATTGTTCATTGGCGTCACGCTCTACCTGCCCCAGGGCGTGGTCGGCCTGGTGCGCAAACTGCGAGGAGGCCAGGCATGACGCCCGATCTGTTGGAAGCCGGGGCGCAGCGCCTGCAGGCCCGCACCCAAGGGCAGCCTAGTGGCCAAACCGCAGCCGGTGGCCAAAACGCGGGTTTTGCGCGCGTGCGCAACTCGCAAGAGGTGGACGTCACGCACGGCCGCATCTTGTACTTAGAGGACGTGAACGTCAGCTTTGACGGCTTCAAGGCCATCAATAATTTGTCGCTGGACATTGCGCCGGGCGAGCTGCGCTGCATCATCGGCCCCAACGGTGCGGGCAAGACGACCATGATGGACATCATCACCGGCAAGACCCGGCCCGATTCGGGCACCGTGTTTTTTGGCAGCACCATTGACCTGCTGCGCCACAGCGAGCCCGAGATTGCGCAGTTGGGCATTGGCCGCAAGTTCCAAAAACCCACGGTGTTTGAGCAACTCACGGTTTATGAAAACCTGGAGCTGGCGCTCAAAACCCACAAGGGCGTACGCGCGTCGGTGTTTTTCAAGCGCACATCCGAGCAGGCGGACCGGCTGATCGAGGTGCTGCAAACCATCCAATTGCAAGACAGTCTGAACCGGCAAGCGGGCTTGCTTAGCCACGGCCAAAAGCAGTGGCTGGAGATTGGCATGCTGCTCATGCAAGACCCCAAGCTGCTGCTGCTGGACGAACCCGTGGCCGGCATGACCGACCAGGAAACCGAGCGCACTGCCGAGCTGTTCTTGAGCCTGAAGGGCAAGCATTCGCTGGTGGTGGTGGAGCACGACATGGCTTTCATCAAAGCCATATCAGACACCGTGACCGTGCTGTGCGAAGGCGCGGTGCTGGCCCAAGGGCCACTGGCCCAGGTGCAGGCCGACGAGCGGGTGATTGAAGTTTATTTGGGGCGTTGAAGCTTATGAGTTTGTCGGTCAAAGGAATTAACCAGTACTACGGCGGCTCGCACATCTTGCGCGACGTGAGCCTACAGGCGTCCCCCGGAAAAGTGACGGTGATCTTGGGGCGCAACGGCGTGGGCAAAACCACGCTGCTTAAGTCGATCATGGGCCTGGTGCCCATCAAAACCGGATCCATCACCCTGGACGGCGTGGCCTTGCAAGGCGCCACGCCTTACGAGCGCGCGCGTGCCGGCTTGGGCTATGTGCCCCAAGGGCGTGAGATTTTCGGGCGCCTTACCGTGCAAGAAAACCTGACCATGGGTTTGGCGGGCAAGCCGGTGTCCACGCCGCTACCGCCCGAACTGTTTGAATGGTTTCCGGTGCTGCACGAAATGCGCCACCGCCGGGGTGGTGATCTGTCAGGCGGGCAGCAGCAGCAGTTGGCGATTGCGCGCGCCCTGGCCGCAGGCCCCAAAGTGCTGGTGCTGGACGAACCCACCGAGGGCATTCAGCCCAGCATCATCAAAGACATTGGCCGCGTCATCCGCATGCTGGCCGACAAGGGTTCGATGTCGATTGTGCTGGTGGAGCAGTATTACGACTTTGCCCGCGAGTTGGCCGATGACTATGTGGTGATGGAACGCGGCTCGGTGCTGGCCCAAGGGCGCGGCGCCAACATGGAAATTGACGGCGTGCGGGAGCTGGTGGCCATCTAAAGCTGCCAGCCAATTGGCTGGGCGGCCTACATCGCCCAGATGCGCGGCGACGTGGCCGCCATATTCCACACGGCGCTGCGCCACGCCAAACGTACCTGGCGCAACAAGGCCATTACGCCTTCAACCTGCGGGGCTATGGCGCGCACCACCACGGTTTGTGGGTTAGGGCTGGTGGCGCCGGCGGTGGCGGCAAGCGGGTGCGCAGCAATCACTTCGCGCGCGGCGTCCAGAGCCACTGCCTTGTCTGCGCGGCTCAGGGCCTGGCCGCTGACCAAATACATCGTCGCCCAGCAGCGCATGCCAGCCAGGGCGGCGGGGCCGTCTAGCAGCAGCGTGTCGTCCGCTTGTACGCGGCCGCGCTCCAGCCACACACCGGGCAGCTCCAGGTGCTGCTGCACAAAGCCTTGCACAAAGGGCAGATTGGCGTGCGGCAGGCCCAGCGCAGTCACGTCCCAGCCCATTACTTGCGCTTCCGGCGCCAGGTCCAGGGTGAGGTGGTTTTCGGCGTGGCAGCCGCTGTAGCAAATGGTCTCCAAAGGCAGCCATTCGAGGCGCGCATTGCCTTCGAGCGCCAGTTGTGTGCGCTGCAAGGCCAGCGCGCCTTCGCTGCGGTAAAAGCGCGTGGCTCCGGGCGTGGTCACCAGGCCGTGGGTGCCGGGGGCGGCGCGCAGGGCAATCTCTAGCGTGTCGCCACCCACCAGGCCACCGGGTGGGTGCACCAGCACGTTGTGGCAGACCGCATCGCCCTCGGGGTACAGGCTTTGCAAGATGCGTAAAGGCCCGCTGTGCGCATGGCGCGCCACACTGCGCCCGGCGTGGAGTTCGTAGTCAAGTTGAAGCTTGGCGTGCCAGGACATGGGTGGGGGAAAATAAACAAAACGGGTGCGTGAGGTCGTGCATAACGCGGTCGAATTGTAGAGGGCGGTCACACAAAAACATCAGAAGAGCGTGCCAACCATGCCTGGGCACGGGCTGCTCAAGCCTGAAATAGAAAATGGGCCACCGCAGCGAAAGCTGCGTAGCCCATTGCATTTCTTTGGTCGGCGAGTCTATTGGGCCTGTGCTGCTTGCAGTTCCGCTCGCTCTTGGGCGGCAAGACGTTCTGCGTTCACCTGTTCGGCAATGGCTTCCACCTGCTCGTCGGTCATGCCAAACTTGGCCTGCAATTGCTTGAGCTGGGCGCGTTCTTCGTCACTGACTACGCCGTCGGCCAGGGCTTCACGCACTTCTAACTCGTACACGGCTTCGCGGCGCTGCACTTGCGCGGTGTAGGCCGTGGCCACCACGCCGGTCAAAATAGCCGCCAGGGCGATGGCCAGCACCTGGGTTACCACCACCAGCGCTACGCCCAGGTAGGTCACCGGATCGACATTGCCCCAGCCAGAAATAATGGTCAGAATAAACCAGTGCATGGCTGCCGGGATGGACGGAAAAACCTCAGGCTGGTCGTGGCCTTCGATGATGTAAATCAGCGACGAAAACAAGAGGCAACTGATCAGCAGCAAAAACATCGCCGAGGAGAATGAGTCTTTTTCGGACTTGATGGCCTCAAACATATCGTCCATGGCACTGTTGTAGCGAGACAGCTTGAAAATGCGCAGCAGCCGGAACATGCGCAGCACGCGCAGGTCGGCGCCCGGAAAAATCAGCTGCAGGTAAAACGGTACGGTGCTCAAGAAGTCCACCATGCCAAAGGCGCTAAAGATGTATTCTTTGCGGCCACGCCAAGAGCTGCCGGCTTCTTGGGCGTATTTCTGTCCACAAGACCAGACCCGCAAGACATATTCAATCGAAAAAACAATGACGCTGACAAGATCAAAAATGTGGAAATAGGCCCCATAGGCCGTATGCAGTTCAGGCATGGATTCCAAAATAATGGCCAGCACATTGGCCACCACCAGGGTCGCAATGAAAATCTCGCAGGCCTTGCTGGCCCTGTCGTGCACAGCACCATCGAGGATTTCGAAAACACGGCGTTGAAGGCGCTGTACGGAGCTGGGCGCCGGTGGCGTGGGGATGCTGCTCATTGGTTTTTCGCCTTTTCGGCTTCATCAATGAACACCTGCACCTGGGCGTCGGACAAGCGGTATTTGGCCTGCAGCTGCTTGAGCGACTCTCGCTCTGCGCTCGACACGTTTCCGTCGGCCAAGGCCAGGCGCAACTGGCTCTGGTAGGCAGCTTTTTTGCGCGACATCTGGTTAGAAAAGGCCGACGCCACAATGCCGGTCATGATGGCAGCCATACACACGCCCAAAAAGCCGGTGAGCAGGGCGATCACTTCGCCGGCCTTGGTCACGGGTTCGACGTTGCCATAGCCTGAGGTGATGGTGACAATCGACCAGTAAATCGAGTGGGGGATGGAGCCAAAAAACTCCGGCTGCTCATGGCCTTCGGCAAAGTGCATGAGCGACGCCGAAACCACGGTGGCAATCAAGAGCAAAAAGGCCGCCGAACCAAAGGCGCGTCGCTCGGAGTGGACTGCGTGAAAGAGGTCTTGCAAGGCGGTGTTGTATTTGGACAGCTTGAGAATACGCAGCAAGCGCAGCACCCGCAAAATACGCAAGTCCAGTGTTGGAAAAAATAGGTGCAAGTAGTGCGGCATGGTGGCAAAGAAGTCGATCAAACCGAAGGGGCTGAACATGTACTGGCGCCGCCCTTTCCAGGATCCTCCCGCCTCAGGCCCAAACTTGGCGCCCAGCGACCACACCCGCAGGCAGTATTCCAGGGTGAAAAACATCACGCTCCAGAATTCGAGCTCATGGAAGAAATCCCGGTACACCGCATGGATCTCGGGCACCGAGTCCAGAATAACCGCCGAACAATTTACCAGCACCACTGCCGTAATGAGCCACTCCACGTAGCGACTCACTTTGTATTTGGGAGATCCCTCGAGGATCTCCATCAAAGCAAGTTTCAAGTCATTCACCATTTTGCAAAAAGAACCAAACTACCGAAAGAAAAAACCGTCGCTCCCGCCGCCCCTGATTGTCTTAGCAAGGGCTTGCAAATTCATTACAGTATCGCAATGGAATTGAATTAGGAGCTTTAGCCCTTGATTTGCTTCCACAGCGCGGCCTCACTGGCCGAAAGCCGGTCTTTTCCAACTGCGATGGCGTCAAAAGCCACCGGATCGGTCAGCATGGCGAGTTGGCGAATTTGGCTCAGCAGTGACTTGTAGTGTTCCACCGCCAACTCGGGCTTTTCTGCAATCGTGTTGATGGGAAGAGACTTTAAATTGGCTTCTTTTTCAAGCTCGTGCTCAATGAGTTTGATGAGCGCCGTGATTTCGGCCTCGTTTAGATGCATACGCAGCGCTTCGCGCCGGATGATCGCAATCTCGTCGGGGTCAATCACGCCATCTTTGAGGATGTTGTAGAGGTTGTTTTTGAGTTCTTCGCGCTCTTTGTGCAACTCATCACTAAAGGCTGAGGACAGCAGCGCCGCTGGAATCGCAAAAATACCAATACCGATAAACGCCAGCACAATCGTCATTACCCTACCTGCGGTGGTAACCGGCGAGATATCGCCATAGCCCACCGAGGCCAGGGTAATCACCGCCCAGTAGATAGAGGTGGGAATGTTCTCGAACTTGTCGGGTTGCGCCTCGTACTCAAACAGGTAGCCCAAGGACGCAGTCAGCACCACCAGCAAAAGCATGATGAAGCCCGCAGCAGCAATCACGGGCCATTCGCGCGATATGACCTTGCCCAGCGTGGCGGTGGCATCGTTGCCCCGTGTGAGTTTGAGCAAACGGGTCAGGCGGAACACCCGCAAGAAGCGCAAATCGAGCAAGTGGTGCAAGAACACTTCCAAGAAAAACGGAAGAATCGCCAGCAGATCGATCACGGTGGCGGGTGATTTGGCCTGTCGCCATCGCCCCGCCCATCCGTTTTTGAAGCCGGGCTCTTCCACGCAGGAATAAATGCGCATGCTGTATTCGATGGTAAAAATCGCCACGGCTATCGAATCGAGTATCACAAACTCCACGTTAAGCAGGTAGGAAATACTGTGGACCGATTCCAAGATCACGGCCAGCACCGAGATCAGCACCCAGACGGCGATAAAGGTGTGAAAAAACTCTTGCAGCTTGCCTCCATATTCACTCTCAAAAACAAGCGCATGAATTTTCTGGCGGAAGGTGCGGCCCTGGTTCTTGATCGCAAATTCTTGGTAGGCCGGCACGATGATGCGAAACAGCTTCAGGATTCGCAGCAAACGCAGCGCCCGCAGCACCCGCAGGTCCACCGGCAAAAAGGCCTGCAAATAGAAGGGCGCCACCGCCAAAAAGTCAATGATGGCAAAGGGGCTGGTGGCATAGGCCAAGCGCGCATTTTTGCGGTCCTTGAACTCTGCGTCTTCGGGCGCAAGGTACAGGCGCATCAGGTATTCGATGGTGAAGATGCCGATCGAAAAGATGTCAAAGAAATGGAACAATCCCCGGTTGGGCTCGTAAATGCCCGGCACGTGCTCAAACACCAGCACAAAGAGGTTGGCCACAATCAGCAGGCCAATCCACTTGTCAATGCCTTTTTGGTGGTTTCCGGCAATCGTGGGGTCGAGCAACCAAGAATAGAGCCATTTGCGCATAGGCAAATCACGCGAAAAATTCGCTTCTTCGGGCTCAAGGCCCATCAGGCTCTTGACGTCAAGATCCTTGATGGACAGGGTTTTTTGCTTTTCCGCGGGCAGGGTTTGTTGTGTGTCCATGGTGCACCTCAGAATTCAAGTTCAGCAACTTTGATGGCGTACGAACCTTTGTCGCAGACCGCTATTTTTAGTTGCACCTTTTCGCCAATAGAGTCAGTTTCTAGAAGCTGCGATGTGACGGTGGCAATCGCCGAGCCCTGAGGGTTGGCGGTGATCTTGTCAAACACAATGGAGCCAATATGGCCGTGGTCAGCCGGGTTGCAGGCCGGTATGAAGACGGGCGGCTTGCCGGTAAAGGGGTTGCGCATGTCCTTGAATTCGGTCTGCGTGCTAAGGAAAGCCAGACACTCACCCCAGGTGTTGGCCTTAGGTGGCGTGGGCGCTGACGCTGTGCTTGGTGCGGTAGGCGCTGCCGCTGCGGTGTCAGGCGCTGCATCTGCGTTTGGTGGCGCTTCTGCTGTCACTGCCGCTGCGGCCTTTGTGCCGCCAGCGCAGGCTGCAAGCGCATAGCCGGGCTCGAAGCGCTTGGCGCTTTCTTGGGTGAGCCAGGCAGCCCACTGTTCACCGTTGCGCTTGGTGCCTTCGGTCTTGAGGGCTTCCCGGTGGGCCAGCACACCGAGCGCGGTTACCGCTACCAGCACGAAGGCAATAAAAACAAGGAATGCCGCGTCTCCCCCGGTCCATGCTTTTGGGGTCGCTGCATTTGGTGGATCTGTCAGTTTGTCCATTTTTGTACTTCTTCCGGGAGTAGTAAGTTATTCCACGGCCCGCAGGGCGGCGTGGAGTCTGGCGCGCGAATGATATTAGAAAAATTAGGGTTAATGCGAAATTCAGCAATTTCAGTTAAATATTTGCTGAAATTGATGGAACGAGGTTTGGCCCCCGCGCGGAGGCGGGCGCCAAAGCCTTCGCGCAGGCGGCTTAAGTGCCCTGCGAACCCCGGTGTGCCCAGCCGGTGGTGCGTTTTTCAATAAAGCTAAACAGCTCGTACATGGCCATGGCCATGGCGCCCACCACCAGCAGGCCAGCAAAAGCCAAGCCCATTTGCATGGCCGAGCCGGCCGAAATCAGCAAATACCCAATGCCTTCGTTGGCCGCCGTCATCTCAGACACCGTGGTGCCCACAAACGCCAGCGTGATGGCGACTTTGAGTGAGCCATAAAAATAAGGCATGGAACGCGGCAGCCCCACCTTGACCAGCACGTCCCAGCGCTTGGCGCCCAGCACGCGCAGCACGTCTTCCAGCTCAGGCTCCAGCGTGGCCAAGCCGGTGGCGATGTTGACCATGATGGGGAAAAAGCTGATCAGAAACGCCGTCAAAATCGCCGGCCCCGCGCCAATGCCAAACCACACCACCAAAATCGGCACAAAAGCCGCCTTGGGCAGGGCGTTAAACGCCGTCATCAGCGGGTACACGGCCGCATAGGCCAGGCGCGAGCTGCCAATGACAAAGCCCAGCAGCACACCCACCACAATGGCAATGCCAAAACCCACCATCGTGACCCAAAACGTGCGCCAGGCGTGGCCGCCTATCAAGCCCCGGTACTCCCAAAACTGGGTGGCGATGCGCGACGGGCTGGGAAAAATGAACTCGGACACCGCAAACGCGCTGCAAATCGCCTGCCACAGCAGCAACACCAGCAGCAGCAGCAGCCAGGGCGACCAAGTTTCGAGTTGTTTTTGGGTCATGGCGTGGTTCCGGTGGCGGCGCTTAGGTTATTGCGCGTGGCGCCGATATGGCCACGCAGCTCGTGCACGATGTCGGTGAATTCACGGGTGTAGGTCAGCTCCAGGTCGCGCGGGCGTGGCAGATCTATGTGGCGCTTGACCACAAAGCGGCCCGGGCTCTTGCTCATGACATACACCGTGTCGGCCAGAAAAACCGATTCGCGCAGGTCGTGCGTCACCAAAATCA
>CAMDHS010000123.1 GCA_945898115.1 Comamonas sp. lk | reverse complement strand
GTGGGCGTGGCCGTGGTGATTGCCAAGGCCGGCGCGCAACCGCAGGCCAGCGCCATCGTGGCGGCGCTTAAAACACAACTGGCCAATTTCAAAATCCCCAAGCACTGCGTGGTGGTGGCCGAGCTGCCGCGCAACGCCATGGGCAAGGTACAAAAAAACCTGCTGCGCGCGCAATACCAGGCGCTGTTTTCCTGAACCCGTTCTACAAAGAGCCCATGCGCCAAACCATCCAAAACCTCGAAGAATCGCAAATCCGCGAAGTGGCCAACGCCGGCCTGGGCCGCAGCGACGTGCTGGCGTTTTGGTTTGGCGAGAGCGATGAGGTGACGCCCGACTTCATTCGCCAAGCCGCCATTGAATCGCTGCAGCGCGGCGAAACCTTTTACGCCCACAACCTGGGCCTGCCCGAGCTGCGCCAGGCCATTGCCAGCGCCATGACCGCCAAACACGCCGGCCAACCTGGCGCCACGCCAATTGCCATGGAGCGCATTGCCGTGACCACCGGCGGCGTCAACGCGCTGATGCTGGCCGTGCAGGCGCTGGTGGACGCGGGCGACGAAGTGGTGGCCGTCACCCCGGTGTGGCCCAACCTGACGGCGCAGGCGCTGATCATGGGCGCCAAGCTGCGCACCGTGGCGCTCACGCCGCAAACCACCGGGCCGCAGGCCGGCGCCTGGACGCTGGACCTGCCCCGGTTGCTTGAGAGCATCACCCCGGGCACCAAGCTGCTGATATTGAACGCCCCCAACAACCCCACCGGCTGGACCCTGAGCCGCGACGAACAAAGCGCCATCCTGGCCCACTGCCGCCGCACCGGCACCTGGATACTGGCCGACGAGGTGTACGAGAACCTGTACTACGCCCCCAGCACCAACGCCTGCGCGCCCAGCTTTTTGGACATCGCCGCGCCCGAAGACCGCTTGGTTGTGGTGCACAGCTTTTCCAAAAGCTACCTCATGACCGGCTGGCGCCTGGGCTGGCTGGTCATGCCGCCATCTATGACAGGGGCCATGGGCAAGCTGGTGGAGTTCAACACCTCGTGCGCCAGCGTGTTTACCCAGCGCGCAGGCATCGTGGCGCTAGAGCGCCGTGATGAAGTGACGCCCCGCGTGGTGGCCCACCTCAAAACCTGCCGCGACACCCTGATTCCCGCGCTGCGCACTTTGCCGGACCTGCAGGTGGCGCTGCCTTTGGGCGGCATGTACGCCTTCTTTCAGCTGCCCGGCCACACCGACTCATTGGCCACCGCCAAATGCCTGGTGGCCGAGGCCGGCCTGGGCCTGGCGCCTGGCAGCGCCTTTGCGCCTGAGGCGGCGGGCTGGCTGCGCTGGTGCTTTGCGTCGAAAGATTTGGGGCGGCTCACGCAAGGCGTGGAGCGGCTGGATGGGTGGTTGCGGCGGGGGTGAGGCGGTAATCCGCCTGCAAACCCAAGCGCTCGAAGCGCCAGAGTTGACGGCAGATTGGGTGAGACATATCATGAGACATATCGTCATCCCCGTGGATAGTAAAAATGCACCAAACCGCCAAAATATTCATCACAGGCCGCAGCCAGGCGGTGCGCTTGCCCCTTGAGTTTCGCTTTGACGGAACCGAGGTTTTTATCCATCGGGACCCGGTCACAGGTGACGTGGTGTTGTCGCCCAAGCCCAAGGATTGGCAAGGTTTGCTGGACGCTGTGGTACTGAACAAGGACGACGACCTGTTGATTGAACGCCGCCAGAATCATGCGCGGCGTGACCCCTTTGCGGATCTTGAGAAATGAGCCCGTGTTACCTGCTCGATACCAATGTGGTCAGCCACATCATGCAAGGGCGCGATGCGGGGCTATTAGCGCGACTCACAGCGTTGCCTGTGGGTCAGGTTGGGATCTCTAGCGTCACTTTGGCAGAGCTGGAATATGGCATTCATCGCAGGGGTGAGCCCTTGCGCCTGCGCAATGCCTTGGCCCAAGTACTGCTGCGTATGGATGTTTTGCCCTGGGACGAAGATGTGGCCGTCTGCTACGGCGCACTTTGCGCGACGCTGGAATCCCAAGGCATCAACCTGAGCGACTTCGACATGATGATTGCCGCCCACGCTGTGGCGATGGGCGCGACGTTGGTCAGCCGCGACAAGGCATTTGCGCAGTTGCCAACAGGAGGCAAGCAAGGTTTGAACTTGGAGATTTGGTAGCCATGGCAAATGAGCCAGCTCAGAGCATTCCATCCATAGACGCCCTGCTCGCCCAAATCGAAGCCGTCCTGCGCCCCCTGGCCGACGCGCAGCAGGCCGTGCCGATGCGCGCCTACATGCTCAAGCAATTTGCGTTCTTGGGCATCCGCGCCACCCCGCGCCGCCAGGCGCTGCGCGGCTTGCCCAAGTTGAGTGCCTGGGCTGCGCCCGAGTTGATGGCGCTGGCCGACCGCCTGTGGGACTTGCCCGAGCGCGAATTTCAGTACGTGGCGGTGGACCTGCTGGCCAAACACCACCGACAGCTAGGGCCTGAGAGCCTGGCGCACCTGCTGCAGCTCGTCCAGCGCAAACCGTGGTGGGACACGGTGGACGCTTTGGCCGGTGTAGTGGGTGACATCTTGCTGCGCGCGCGACCCGCCCAGCCCGAGGCGCAGCGCGCCATGGACGCCTGCCTGAGCCACCCCAGTCTGTGGGTGCGCCGACTGGCCATGCTGCACCAGCTAGGTTGGAAGGCGCAAACCGACGAAGTGCGGCTGCTGCACTACGCGCTCACCCTGGCGCCTGAGCCCGAATTCTTCATCCGCAAAGCCATCGGCTGGGCGCTGCGCGACCATGCCCGCACCCGGCCCGAGGCGGTGCGCGGCTTTTTGGCGCAGCACGCACAAAGTCTGTCGGGCCTGACGCACCGCGAGGCGGGCAAGCACCTGGGCATGCCAATGCGGGATGTTGAGCGCTTGAGAAAGTAGCTGAACCGTTGAGCGGCTTAGATGGGGCCGCCAGCCATTCGGATTTCGGTAGCGTAAGTTCCTAAGTGTGGCCTCGTCTGCGCGTTTCGCCACATCTTTGGACGTCGGTTGTGGGTGGCGTGGTGCCTAACCGAAAACCTAAGGTTTTGGCTATGGTCAACGCTGCTCAACCGCTTGCAGTTTGGGTTTTGTTGCGCGTGCGAATTTTTCGACGCCAGGAAGGGCTCAGAAAAAAGCCCACCAGTATTTGTGGCGGGCTTTCGTTGACATCAAGTGGGAAGCGGCTTATTTCGGTACTTCACACTTGTTTTCCCGCATCAAGCTAGCGAGATGGATTGATCGGTTGTCTGCCGCTGAGATCGCTTCGTTGGCATTCATGGCGGTGCCGATGATGGCTGGCCAGAAAAAGATGGCCCGCACCACGTTTCCGCCGGTCACCGCCTTTTCAGAGTCTGCTTCTTTTTTGAGTCTTTGCGCATCCGAAAATTCGTTTTGCATTTGCCCGCAATTCAAGCCAGTGTCGCCAGGCTTAACAACTTGCGTAACTGTTGGCGAAGCGCAGGCAGCGAGCAACGCAGCAGCCAATGCAACCGTAATAAATTTCCCTGTATTGAAGTGAGACATCTTGACTTTCATGGTTGTAAATCGGATTTCATCAACTCTATTTTCATAATTACTTATAAAAATAGAATTCTTTGAATTGTATCAACGATGTGTCTAATGGCGTTAAATAGCTGTTTAGGAATTAACCAAGGTCGTAGTCAAGCGGGTCATTCCCAACTTGCAGGACTGCTTCTCTAGTTGGGCCGCCGGGCCTTTGCGCCGAAGACGTGCTCGCCACGCCCCCAAGTCAAAGCGAGCTGGCTAGGCCAGACCCCATGCGCTATGCTCATTCGCAACCCGCAACCCGCAACCCGCAACCCGCAACCTGCAACCCGCAACCTGCAACCCGCAACCCCATCACTCTCGTGCATCCCGCCGCCTCCCCCTCCACCGACCCCGCGCAAATCGACGCCACTCATTTGCTGGCGCTGGTGCGCGCCCAGTTTTCCCCACACGCCACCTCGGTGCGCCACCTCAGCGGCGAGCGTGATCTGAACTTTTTGGTCGAAGTGCAAGAGGCCGCGCAGGCTGCGCCCGCGCGCTATGTGCTCAAGGTGAGTGACAGCAAAGAAAACCCGGCCGCGCTGGCTTTGCAAAACGCCACGCTGGAGCACCTTGCGCATCACGCGCCGCAGTTGCCGGTGCAGCGCATCTACCCCTGGCAGAGTGGCGCGCATCTGCTGGCCCTGCCGGGGCCCGATGGCGATTGTTACGCCCGCATGCTGGGCTATTTGCCGGGCCTGCCGCTGCATGAGGCGCCCGCCAGCGCCGCGCAGCGCCAGTCCATCGGCACGGCCCTGGGCGCGCTGGACCGGGCGCTGGCTGGGTTTGATTACCCGCTGGTGGGCAACCCGGCATTGCTGTGGGACATCCACCGCACGCCCGAGCTGCAGGCCTGGCTGCCGGCCATTGGCGACGCGCAGTTGCGCGCCTGGGGCGAGGCGGTTTTTGACCAGTATGTGCAAAACGTACAGCCGCTGCTGCCCACGCTGGCGCAGCAGTATGTGCACAACGACTTCAACCCTTACAACCTGCTGGTAGACCCGGTCGACCCGCGCCAGGTGTGCGGCGTGCTGGACTTTGGCGACATGGTGCACGGCCCGCGCGTGTTTGACGCGGCGGTGGCCATGTCTTACCAAGGGTGTGAGGCCGGCCAGCCCAGCCTGGGCAATATGTTTGACTTTGCACAGGGCTACCAGGCGGCCAACCCGCTGTCTAGGCGCGAACTGCAGCTCTTGCCCCTGCTCGCAGCGGTGCGCTGCGCCATGACTTTGTGTATTACCGAGCAGCGCGCGCTGTGGTTTCCTGGGAACCGCGTCTACATCTTGCGCAACCACGCCGTGGCCAGCGCGGGCCTGCGCGCGCTCATGGAGCCGGGGCTGGACGCCGCCGCAGACGCCTTGCTGCAGCATCTGCACCCCGCGCCCCAACCGAAGGACTTATGAAAACCATCAACGCCTTTGACCCTGCCGCAATCGATGGCCTGCCCGCGCGCCGCCAAGCCCTGATCCGTCGGCGCGAGGCGCTGCTGGGGCCCGCCTACCGCCTGTTTTACCAAGACCCAGTCGAGCTGGTGCGCGGCGAAGGCGTGTGGGTGTGGGACGCCGAGGGCAAGCGCTATCTGGACGCCTACAACAACGTGGTGTCCCTGGGCCACTGCCATCCACACGTGCTGCAGGCCCTGCAAACCCAGGCCGCGCAGCTCAACACCCACACCCGCTACTTGAATGAGGCCTTGCTGGACTACGCCGAGCGCCTGCTCGCCACCCACCACGCCAGCCTGAACCGCATCATGTTCACCTGCACCGGCAGCGAGGCCAATGACCTGGCGCTGCGCTTGGCGCAGTTCCACACTGGCGGCACCGGCGTCATCGTTACCGAATGGGCCTACCACGGCGTGACGCAAACCACCTCGGCCTGCTCGCCCTCGCTGGGCAATATCGCCAGTGGCTTGCCGCAGGTTTACACCGTGCCCGCGCCTCGGGCCTATGGTGCGGCAGAAGCGGACGTGGGCGCCGCCTTTGCCGCAGGCGTGGACGCGGCACTGGCGCGCATGCAGGCGGACGGCGTGCGCCCGGCGGCTTTTTTGTTTGACTCGCTGTTTACCAGCGACGGTGTGTATGGCGCGCCCGCAGGCTTCTTGGCGCTAGCGGTGGCGCGCGCCCGCGCGGCGGGCATGGTGGTGATTGCCGACGAGGTGCAACCCGGCTTTGGCCGCACCGGCAGCCCTATGTGGGGCTACCAGCGCCACGGCATTGCGCCCGACATCGTTACCCTGGGCAAACCCATGGGCAACGGCCACCCGCTGGCCGGCCTGTGCGCGCGCCACGACCTGCTCGACGCCTTTGCCCGCGAGACGCGCTACTTCAACACCTTTGGTGGCAACACCGTGAGCGCCGCCGTGGGCATGGCGGTGCTGGATGTGCTGGAGGGCGAACACTTGCTGCAAAACGCCGACGCGCAGGGCCAGTACTTTGGCCAGTGCCTGCAAGGCCTGGCGCAGCGCCACGACTGCATCGGCGACGTGCGGCAGTTTGGCTTGTTTTTGGGTGTGGAGTTGGTGCATGGCGGCGACCCCAGCCGCCCGGCGGCGGGCTTTACCACCCGCGTGGTCAACGGCATGAAGGCGCGCGGCGTGCTGATCAGCGCCTGCAGCCCGCGCGCCAATGTGCTTAAGATCCGCCCGCCCTTGGTGCTACAGCGCGAGCATGTGGACTTCTTTATCGACGCGCTAGACGACTGCTTAACCCGCTTGCCCCAAGCGGACTGAAGCCGCGCTGAGCACGCTGGGCCAGGCCCCAGGGCGCGCCCTACCAGGTGTCGATCGCCGCCCCGCGCAATGCACCCACCCGCCCGGCGGCCAGGCCGCGCACCAGCCAGGCGCGGGTGTCGGCCGGGTCAATCACTGCGTCAATCTCCAGGCTGCTAGCCATGGCCAAGGCGCTGCCCTTGTCTACATGCTGCGCCAGCAGCTGCGCAAACAGGGCGTCGCGCTCGGCGCCCTCGGGCACGGCTTCGAGTTCTTTCTTGAACCCCAGGCGCACTGCGCCCTCCAAGCCCATGGCGCCAAACTCGGCGCTGGGCCAGGCCACGGTGCACAGCGGCGCATGAAAGCCCCCAGCCGTCATGGCCATAGCGCCCAGGCCATAGCCCTTGCGCAGCACGACGCTCAAGTACGGCACGCGCAAGTGCGCGGCGGCAATAAACATGCGGCTCACATGGCGCACCTGCGCGGTGGCTTCGGTGTCGGGCCCAACCATAAAGCCGGGCGTGTCCACCAGGCTCACCAGCGGCAGGCTGTGGGCGTTGCACAGTTGCATAAAGCGCGCGGCCTTGTCGGCGGCGTCTGCGTCAATGGCGCCGCCCAGGTGATGCGGGTTGTTGGCCAGCACGCCCACGGCGCGGCCCTCAATACGCGCCAGCGCGGTGTGGATGCCCAGGCCAAAGCCGCTGCGCAGCTCCAGCACGCTGCCTGCGTCGGCCAGACCGTGCAAGGCGGCGCGGGTGTCGTAGACGCGCAGGCGGTTCTCGGGCACCACGGCGCGCAGCGCCAGCGCGTCCGGCGCCTGCCAGGTGGCTGATGCGCCGGTAAAAAAGCCCAGGTAGTGTTTGGCCGCGGCCACGGCCTGCGCCTCGTCGTCCACCAGCAGGTCGATCACCCCGTTGGCATGTTGCACGCTGCTGGGGCCAATCTGCTCGGGCTTGAACACGCCCAGGCCCCCGCCCTCGACCATGGCTGGGCCGCCCATGCCGATGTTGCTGGCGCGGGTGGCAATCACCACGTCGCAGCAGCCCAAGAGCGCGGCGTTGCCGGCAAAACAGCGGCCGGTGGTGATGCCCAGCACCGGCACTTGGCCGTTCAGGCGGGCAAAGCTGGCAAAGGTAGCCACATGCAAGCCAGCCACGATGGGCATGTCCACGTCGCCCGGGCGCCCACCGCCACCTTCGGCAAACAAGACTACGGGCAGCTTGTGCTCTAGCGCAAGGCCGAGCATGCGGTCGGTCTTTTGGTGGTTGCGCATGCCTTGGGTGCCGGCCAGCACGGTGGCGTCGTAGGCCATCACCACGCAGGGCGCGCCGCCCACGGTGGCGGTGCCGCAGACCATGCCGTCGGCCGGGGTGTTGCGCACCAGGTCGTCCATGCTGCGGCGCTGGCTTTGCGCGGCCACGGCCAAGGCGCCGTATTCGGAAAAGCTGCCCGCGTCGCACAGATCAGCCAGGTTTTCGCGCGCGGTGCGCAGGCCCAGGGCGTGGCGCTTGGCGACCGCTTCGGGGCGGTTGACGTCCAGGGTAAAGGCGTGGCGCGCCTGCACGCGGGCCAGGTCCGGGCGCACGGGGGCGCTGGCCATGGGCTTGGATGGCGGGTTTTCGCTGGGTGCTTGTGCGGGCGCAGCGGGGCTGGAGGGTGGCAGGGGCGCGGCGGACGAGCAGGGCGCGCCATCAGGCGCCGTCGCACCTGAATGCGAAGCGCTTGCCTCCGCCTGGGCCACCAAGGCACTGGTGCTCGCAGCAAGACTAGGCGCGGGCGTGCCAGCCGCCGCATCAGCCCCGCGCTGCACCACCAGCAGCACATCACCAGGCATCACCGTTTCACCGGCCACAAAAAAGCATTCGCGCACCACGCCGGCGTGCGGCGCCACGATTTCGTGTTCCATCTTCATGGCCTCTAACACCAACAAAACCTGACCCGCTTGCACCGTGTCGCCGACTTGGGTCAGGCAGTGGGCGATGTGGGCTTGCAAGGGGGCGCGCAGTTCAAACATGGTGGTGTAGCCGGTAGGCGGCAAAGGGATTTAGGCATCGCTCCAAGGCGGGCGACAAGGCCAAAACAGTATAGAGAGCACCAGCCTGGGGCAGGCGTTATGCTTGTCCTTGCCGCGACGCCCCCGCCTCGGGAGCGCGCCATTTCTCCCTATTCCGAGCCTCCAAGAAAGTCCTTGTATGACCCCCAGCGATTTCGCCCCCCTCATCCAGCTCAGCCGTGGCGGCCTGACCGAATGCGTGCACTTTGGCGCGCTGGCGGTGGTCAATGCGCGTGACGAATTGCAGGCCTTTGTTGGCAAGCCGCACATGATGAGCTTTACCCGC
>CAMDHS010000122.1 GCA_945898115.1 Comamonas sp. lk | reverse complement strand
AAGATCTCTGGCATGGAAGAGGTGTCCTTCCACATGTCGGGCACCGAGGCGGTGATGCAGGCAGTGCGTCTGGCGCGCTACCACACCCGCAGGCCGAAGATAGTGCGCTTTACCGGCGCCTACCATGGCTTTTGGGACGATGTGCAGCCCGGCCCCGGCAACCCCATGCCGCCCTCCAAAGACACCTTGACGCTCAACGAGATGCACCCCAACACGCTGCGGGTCTTGCGCAACCGATCCGACATTGCCTGCGTGCTGATCAACCCCTTGCAAGCCATGCACCCCAACCAGGCTGCACCCACTGATTCCACGCTGATCGACGGTACCCGCCACGTGGCCTTCGACCGCGCGGCCTACACCGCTTGGCTGGCCGAACTGCGCGCTGTGTGTACGGCCAAAGGCAT
This sequence comes from Comamonas sp. lk, assembly GCA_945898115.1. Taxonomy (GTDB): domain Bacteria; phylum Pseudomonadota; class Gammaproteobacteria; order Burkholderiales; family Burkholderiaceae_C; genus Allorhodoferax. The sequence continues at coordinate 8,349 of CAMDHS010000122.1, read as the reverse complement.
TGCGCTGATCCTCGACGAGGTGTTTCTGGGCTTTCGCCTGGCGCCCGGTGGCGCGCAAGAATACTTTGGCGTGAAGGCTGACCTGGTGACCTATGGCAAGACCCTGGGAGGCGGCTTGCCGGTGGGTGTCATCTGCGGAAAATCCCAATGGATGAAGCGATTCTCGGATGACAAACCGGGCGATATTTGCTTTGCCCGTGGCACGTTCAACGCCCACCCCTATGTGATGTGCGCCATGAATGTATTCCTGCAGTCGCTGGACAAGCCCGAGGTTCAGGCCTTGTACGCGGCAGCTTCGCAGACGTGGAGCGATCGCCAAAGCCTGCTCAACGCCAAGTTGCGCGCAGCCCAGGTGCCGGTGCGCGTGGCGGGCATGGAAACGGTGTGGACGGTGTTGTACGACGTGCCAAGCCGCTACAACTGGCTGCTGCAATACTATTTGCGTGCGCAAGGAATTGCCCTGAGTTGGGTGGGAACAGGCCGCATGATTTTCAGTTTCAACTTTGACGATGCGGCGTTTGAAGATTTTTGCCAGCGCTTTGTTCTGGCCACCCAGGCCATGCAGGCCGACGGCTGGTGGTGGGTGCCTGAGGCGCAGACCGGCAAAAAAGTTCGCCGCCAGGTTCTCAAAGAAATGCTGGCAGCGAGGTTTGCCAGCGTTTAGTGCTGGCCGACTTTGACGTGCTCCATAGGGTCAAGCCATTGGCCCTGGAGCAAATACATGGGCGACTTGTAGTACATCTTGATGTCGTGCAGCGGGTCGGTGATGATCTTGAATCCCCAGGCCAGGCCCGCCATCAGGCTGTCTTGCTTCCAAAGCTGCAACACGCGAAATCCCAGGCCGGCGGCTCCCAGAATAAGCCAAGCCATGGCGGTCATGCGCATGGGCGTGTCTTCATAAGACTGGGGCACGGCCCATTGCAGGTACTGGGGCATCCAGTAGGCCAGTACAGGAATGGCGGCGCAGATGCTCAGGAGGACGATTTTTCGGTTGAGGTTGTAGCCGACCTTGATTTCTTCTTTGTGTTCGTGTGTGGCTTGGTTTACGTCGTCAAAACCCTTGGGCTCGAAGAAGAAATGGCCGATCTGGCGTGTGCTCATGGACACCAACCAAGCCACCAAGGCCGACACCACCGGGTCAATGAACAGAAACACATAAGCCACCAAAAACGACATGGCGCTGATCAGGTGCAGGAACTGGTTGATGCGGCTGTGGTGGTAGTAGCGGTGGTCGTCCCAGCGCTGGACGTTGACGAGTTGAAAAAACGATTGCATGGAATCTCCTGGTTAAAAAGGCAAAGGCCGAGGCGGCTGCGCCTGCGAGCCTTGGCATAGAAATGTCACGCTTTTGCGTGAAAATTTGGTGACAAGACACGGCATCGGTTCATAGAAGCGCGCGCGTCATGCAGACGTCATTGAAGCTTCATGAAAAAGTCGTTCGGCAACGGCACAGTGGCAGCATGAACACAGCACCGCAGCTTCAGGTCGAACGCATCAGCAATACGCAAGCCGCGCTGAACATCGCGGTGGTGACCGAGACCTATCCGCCCGACATCAATGGCGTGGCCCACACCCTGTCCAAAATCGTGCAAGGCCTGCAGGCCCGTGGCCATGTGATCTGGCTGGTGCGTCCGCGTCAGCCGGGCGTGGATGTAGCCCTGGTCAACAGCAGCTACCAGGAGTTGCTGGTGCGGGGCTTGCCCATTCCCTTTTACCGGCAATTGCGCTTGGGGTTGCCGGCCAAGCGCGAGCTGCTGCGGCTGTGGACCCGCCAGCGGCCCGACATCGTGCACATCGCCACCGAAGGGCCTTTGGGCTGGTCAGCGCTGCAAGTGGCGCGCAAGCTCAAGCTTCCCATTAGCACCGACTTTCGCACCAATTTCCACGCCTATAGCCAGCACTACGGCATTGGTTGGTTGCGCGGCGCGATTCTGGCCTACATGAAAAAGTTCCATAACGCGGCGCATGCCACCATGGTGCCGACAACGGCCTTGGAAAGCGAGTTGGCGGGCAGCGGCTTCAAACGCCTGTCGGTGGTGCCGCGCGGCATAGACACCGGGCTATTTTCGCCAGCACAGCGCCAGCCGCAACTGCGCAGCAGCTGGGGTGCCGCAGAGCAAGACCGGGTCATGATTTATGTGGGCCGCTTGGCAGCAGAAAAAAACTTGGGCGCCGTTATTGACTGCTACCGCGCGCTCAAACTGCAGCACCCCGACATCAAGCTGGTGCTGGTGGGCGACGGCCCCATGCGCAACGAGTTGCAACAAAAGCACCCAGACATCCTGTTTGCTGGCTTTCGCGTGGGCCAAGACCTGGCGCAACATTACGCCAGCGCCGATATGTTCATGTTTGCCAGCAAGACCGAGACCTTTGGCAACGTCACCATCGAGGCCATGGCCTCTGGCCTGGCGGTGGTAGCGTTCAGGCACGCGGCTGCAGGAGAGCTGATTCAATCGGGTGTGAACGGAATACTGGCAGAGCCTTCCGATAATCTGGGCTTTTCGGCTGCTGCTCAGGTGCTATTGAGTGACCGCGACCACATGCGCGCTATCGGCCAGCAAGCCTGGCAGACCGCGCACGCCCTGGGCTGGCCCAAGGTGGTGGAAAAGACCGAGTCGGTGTTCCAGAAGATCTTGCTCGAGCAAGGAGCGCCCGTCGTTAGCTCTTGGCTGGTGCAAGTTGCCTAGGGCCGACTCGGCGCCCCGGCCCCGCGCAGCCCACTGTCGATTATTTGACCGCCTTCAGCCAGCGCACATGGGCTTCGGCCTCAACAAAATAGCTGGGGCACTGGTAGCGCTCGATGTCTTGGGCATGCAAGGGAAAAGAGCCGCAATTGGAAAAGCGCCTCAGGTAGCTGCCGTAAATGCCGCATTGAAACTTGCCGTCGGCGATGGGCTCCAAAAACGCGCATTGCCGGTTTAGGCAGCAGTTGCCGCATTGCACGCATTCGCCATACACCGTGACCGGCACTTGTTTAAAGCGCAAAAACACGTCTTTGAAATAGTGCTCCACCGGCCCCTGGCTGAGGGCCTGAAAGTGAACCCGAAACTTGGTGCGCTGGGCGCGGTAGTCCGTCAAAAAACGACGGTCCAGCAGCAAAAGCGCCATCACGAGCGGCATAGCAGGCACCAATAGCAGGCAGGTGAATGAAAAAGCGCGGGCCGCAAGGCTTATCAGACGATGGCGCCAGGCAAGCGTCTTGGGATTTTGCAGGTGGGTTAGAAGGCTAGGATTTCTGGACAAAAGGTTTTCCTGGTTTGCAAGGCGTGCGCAAGGTCACACCGCTTGGGCGCAAAGAAAGTGATGTTCCTAAGAGAGACCACGGGTTTGGTCCATGCTATGAACACAGAATGACGATTGCATGTAAAAACGATGAAAAACGCGTGAAGCGGTGCAGGTAATGCGTGCGGTATGCTGTTTTTTAAAACTACACACAGGGAGTGTTCGCCGTGTTCCATCAACTCAAGTCGGCCTACCAGGCCATCAGCCGGGTTTTTACCAAAGTGTCGGGCTGGACATCCCAAGGCCTGCGTGTTTTGCTGGTGCTTACCGTTTTGTTTTATGCCGCTGCCATGGTCTGGTGGGTGTTTGTTGCCGGGAAGGTCAAGGTCCAAGAGCATTCGGTGCTGGTATTGGCCTTGCAAGGCCCCCTGGTCGAAGAATCGGAAGGTGGTTTGCGCGACCAAGTGATAGGGCAATTGCAGGGTCAAGCCCGAGAGTCGGTGCGCCTGCGTGACCTGGTGCAGGTGCTCGATCTGGCTGCCAAAGACAAGCGCATTGAGCGGGTGCTGCTCAAGCTCGATGACTTCAAAGGTGGCGGCCTGGTGTCCTTAGGCGAGGCCGCTGCGGCCCTTGAACGGTTCAAGGCCTCGGGCAAACCGGTGGTCGCGTGGTCTGCCGCCTACGACCAACGCCAGTATTACCTGGCCGCCCATGCCAGTGAGGTGGTGCTGCATCCCATGGGCGCGGTTTATATTGAAGGCCTGGGCAGTCGGCGCAATTACTACAAGGAGGCCTTGGACAGGCTGGGCATTCAGGCCAATCTGATACGCGTGGGCCAGTACAAATCTGCGGGGGAGCCCTTTGTGCTGAACGCGCCGTCGCGTTCAGCGCTGCAGGCAGAGGCCTATGTGCTTGATGCGCTGTGGGGCTTTTACACCGCAGGTGTTGAGGGAGCGCGCAAGCTGCCCTTGGGCAGCATTGCAAAAAATATTGATGCGCTGCCGGGTGCTTTGCAGCGAGTCCAGGGCGATGCAGGGCAATTGGCCAAAGACTGGCGCTGGGTAGACCGCTTGCAAACCTATGAGGCACTGCGCGAGGCGTTGAAGAAGGAGGTGGGTCAGGACGATGAGCACAAGTCCTTCCGCCAGATCGGTTTCAAGGACTATTTGCGGTCGCAGAGCCAGCCAGTCAAGGGCGATCACATTGCCGTCATCGTGGCGCAGGGCGAAATCAGCGACGGTCGTGCGCCTGCGGGCAAGATTGGCGGATTGTCTACCGCCGATCTGGTGCGCCAGGCCTCGCAAGACGACGAGGTCAAAGCCATTGTGTTGCGCGTGAACTCACCCGGTGGCAGCGTGTTGGGCTCGGAGCTGGTGCGCGACCAGCTGCGCCTGGCGCGCGCGCAGGGCAAGCCCGTGGTGGTGTCCATGGGCGATGTCGCGGCCTCTGGCGGGTATTGGATTTCTATGGCCAGCGACGCCGTGGTGGCCGACCCGGCCTCAATTACCGGCTCCATTGGCGTCTTCGCCATGCTGCCTACGGGCGGGGGCCTCATGGCTAAGGTTGGCATCCACACCGGTGGCTACCGCACGACTTGGCTGGCTGGCGCCTACGATCCACGTCTGCCGCTTGACCCCCGCATGCAGGCGCTGGCGCAAAGCAGCGTGGAGCATATTTATGCAGACTTTATTGCCAAGGTGGCGAACACGCGCCAGCTTGATGTTGCCCACGTGGACACGCTGGCGCAAGGGCGCATCTGGACGGGCGCGCAAGCCTACGAGCGCAAATTGGTGGACCGTCTGGGGAGTTTTGACGACGCAGTAGACGAGGCACGCACGCGGGTTGCCACGCAGGCAGGCACAAAGGCAGGCGGCGCCCCCTTGGCGATTCGCTACTTGGGGCCCAAGGCCTCGGTTCTTGAGGCTTATGTACAAAAATTTTTGCCGCAGTGGGTGGGAGCGATGGTGACTGCACAAGGGCAATCGCCCATGGCCGCTGCGGTGGTCGCAGCCAGTGGCCATGACGCCGACGTGCTGGGCGCCATCGGTCAAGACCTGCAATGGCTGCAAGGCGTGCTGGCCCAGCGCCAGCCCTTCGGCGCCGTGGCGCATTGCCTGTGCCAAATGGGGCCGTGATCTGCGGGAGCGCTCCCAGCGCAGCCGCACCGAGCCTGCGCACGGGCCGCTGTGGTTTTACTCGGTGGGCAAAAAGCCTTCAATCGACAAGTAGCGTTCGCCCGTGTCGTAGTTAAAGCCCAGCACCTTGGCGCCTGCGGGCAGCTCGGGCAGCTTTTGCGCAATGGCCGCGAGCGTGGCGCCGCTGGAAATTCCGACCAGCATGCCTTCTTCGGCTGCGCTGCGCCGCGCCATTTCGCGCGCCGGTTCGGCGTCCACCTGAATCACGCCGTCGAGCAAATCGGTGTGCAGGTTTTTGGGGATAAAGCCCGCGCCAATGCCCTGAATCGGGTGGGGCGCAGGCGCGCCGCCGCTGATTACCGGGCTTTGGCTGGGTTCGACCGCAAAAACCTGCAGCTTGGGCCAGTATTTTTTGAGCACCTGCGCCACACCGGTAATGTGGCCACCGGTGCCCACGCCGGTGATGATGGCGTCCAGCCCCTCAGGAAAGTCGGCCAATATCTCTAGCGCCGTCGTGCGCGTGTGCACTTCCACGTTGGCTGGGTTCTCAAACTGCTGCGGAATCCAGCTGCCGGGCAGGGCGGCGGACAGCTCTTGCGCGCGGGCGATGGCGCCTTTCATGCCCAGCGCGCGGGGCGTGAGGTCAAACTTGGCGCCATAGGCCAGCATCAGGCGGCGGCGCTCGATGGACATGCTGTCGGGCATCACCAAAATCAGTTTGTAGCCCTTCACGGCTGCCACCATGGCCAGGCCCACGCCGGTGTTGCCCGAGGTGGGCTCGATGATGGTGGCGCCGGGTTGCAGCACGCCGCTCTTTTCGGCGTCTTCCACCATGGCCAGCGCAATGCGGTCTTTGATGGAGCCGCCGGGGTTGCTGCGCTCGGACTTGATCCACACATTTGCGCCCGCGCCAAACAGGCGGTTGATACGCACATGCGGGGTGTTGCCAATGGTTTGCAGGATGGTGTCGGCTCTCATGGGGTTGTCTCCGGTGGGGGGGTGGGATGGATCGTTGTGACGCCATTTTGAGGCAGATTCCCGGCTGGCCTGGTTATATGGATATCCGCAGCGCCGATAATCGGGGCGTGAAGCCCACTAGACCACCGCTGGTGCAATTCTGGAAACAGAGCACTGGAGGAACGTCCGGACTGCAAAGGGCAGCGTAGCAGCTAACGGCTGTCCACTGAAAACCACACCCGCAAGGGCGCGGCATAAGGTGAGGATCAGAGCAACAGAGACGAGTTTTGGGCTCGGACGCAACGCAAGTTGCGGCACGAGCCCAAAGGTGAAACGGGCAATCTCTACGCGCAGCAATACCAAGTAGGCCAACGCAAAGCGAGGCGGTTCGCCGCAACGTCCTGACCGGGACCCCCGGAGTTGGCGGGTAGGTAGCACCGAGCTCTTGGGCGACCAAGGGCCCAGATTAATGGTGGTCACATGCAGGGGCAACCCCGCATGCACAGAATCCGGCGTAACGGTGGGCTTCACACTTTTTCCATTTGAAGGTGCGCAAGGGCATTCCATCAAGCAAACAACTGTTGCTTGGTGGTTGAATGACTATTAAACTGCGCCCATGCAAACCCTCAATCTCGAACAACTCAAAGCCGCCACCTCGGCGGGTGGCGTGCTGGGCATTACGCTGCGCGCAGACGGCGCCAGCTTTGTGGTGGACGTGCAAACCCAGCGCGGCCAGGCCACGATGGTGACTTCGCGCCAGCAGACGCGCCGTTTTGTTGATCCACGCAAGGCCTTGCAGGTGCTGCGTGGGATTGGCTGGAACGCCTGCCAAATCGACGTGGGCCAGTGGCGCCCCGAAGAGCGCGCGGCCCAAACCGTGGCGCGCCCGGACCGCAGCGCTGCGCTCAAAGCCGCGCACCAGGCCGCGCAGGCCGACGCCGACTACGACCGCTGGTTCAGCACCAAGGTGCAGGCTGCGCTGGACGGACTGCAAGACGGCAGCAACCCCGTGTTGGATGCGCAACAAGTGCAAGCGCGCCGCGCGGCCCTGCGTGCGCGCGTGTCGCGCCCCGACTGATGGGCGCACCAGCCCATGCTTGAGGTCCGCAAAACAGAGCGATTTTTGGCCGATGTGGAAGACATCGTGGTGTTTGTCGCGCGCGACAACCTGCAGGTGGCGCTGGACTTGGAGGCCTTGCTTCATTCCCAGACCGCGCAATTGGCAGACCCCAACTTTCCCCGGCGCCGGGGCCGTGTTCCGGGCACCTGGGAACTGGTGGCGCATCCCAATTACGTGGTGGTGTTGCAGCAAACCCCTACGGCAGTCACAGTGCTGGCCGTTATGCACGTGGCCCGGCAGTTTCCCCCGGCGCGTTAAAGCGGTTTTTCCAACCTGCGCCGCTTCAAGCCGCCTTGCGCTGCGGTGGCGCCAGCAGCAGCGGGCGCAGGTGGGCGAGCACGTCGCGCACCAGGGCGTCTAGGTCGTACTGCGCCCTCCAGCCCCAGTCCTTGCCGGCCTCGCTGTCGTCGATGGACTGCGGCCAGCTGTTGGCAATGGCCTGGCGAAAGTCCGGGGCGTAGTCGATGCCAAAACCGGGTAACTGGCGCGCAATCGCATGGGCTATTTGCGCGGGCGTAAAACTCAGGCCCGCCAGGTTGTAGGCGCCGCGCTGGCGAACACATTCGCTTGGTGCGTCCATCAGCTCGAGCGTGGCGCGGATGGCGTCGGGCATGTACATCATGGGCAAGGCCGTGTCGGCGGTCAAAAAGCTGGTGTAGTGGCCGCGCTGCAACGCGGCGTGAAAAATCTCGACTGCGTAGTCGGTGGTGCCGCCGCCCGGTGGCGTCTTCCAACTGATCAGGCCGGGGTAGCGCAGGCTGCGCACGTCCACGCTGTGGGTGCGGTGGTACCAGGCGCACCAGCCCTCACCCGCGAGTTTGGAAATGCCGTACACGCTGCTCGGGTCCATGGCGGTGGTTTGGGGCGTCATCATCTTGGGGCTGCTGGGGCCAAAGGCCGCAATCGAGCTGGGCC
>CAMDHS010000121.1 GCA_945898115.1 Comamonas sp. lk | reverse complement strand
GGTTGCGCAGCTCGGTGGGCACGTCGGTGGTTTTGACCAGTTTGGCACCAGCGGCTTGTTCTTGCAGGCTGGTGAACTCCATTTGCAGCAGCTTGGAGCCCAGGCTGCGGCGGATCACCGCGCGCTTGCCCGCACGCAGCATGGGTTTGTGCACGTAAAACTCGTCAGGGTTGACGGCGCCTTGCACCACGGTTTCGCCCAGACCGTAGCTCGAGGTAATAAACACCACGTCCGAAAAACCCGATTCGGTGTCGATGGTGAACATGACACCGGCCGCACCCAGGTCCGAGCGCACCATGCGCTGGATACCGGCGCTCAAAGCCACATGCTCGTGGGCAAAGCCCTTGTGCACGCGGTAGCTGATGGCGCGGTCGTTGTAGAGCGAGGCAAATACTTCGCGGATCTTGTGCAACACGTCTTCAATGCCCAACACGTTCAAAAACGTTTCTTGCTGACCGGCGAACGAGGCGTCGGGCAGGTCTTCGGCCGTGGCCGACGAGCGCACGGCAAAGGACGCAGCCGGGTTGCCCAAACTCAATGTTTGAAATGCCGAGCGGATGCCCTGCTCCAGATCGGCCGGGAAAGGCTGCACTTCCACCATGGCGCGGATCTCAGCCCCGGCCACGGCCAGGGCGCGCACGTCCTCGATATCGAGCGTGCTCAGGCGCGCGTTGATGCGGCCGCTCAGGTCCTCGTAGGCCAAAAAGGCACGAAAAGCGTGCGCCGTGGTGGCAAAGCCGGTAGGCACTTTCACTCCTTCGGGCAACTGGGAAATCATTTCGCCCAGGCTGGCGTTTTTGCCGCCCACGGACTCGACGTCGCTCATGCGAAGGTGCTCAAAAGGCACGACCCAATCGGTGTCGCTAAAAAGATCAGACATTGCAAGACTCCAAAGTTATAAATCGGGCCAAGTCTGGCGCCTGTGCGGGCACTGAGGGTGGCGGTGGTAGCGGTGTTGAAGGCCAAAGGGGTGCAAAACGGTCCGCCTTTTGGATTTGTTGTTTTGGCGTTCAGGTTTTGTCACCCGGGCGGGCTACAGGGTGAATTGTAGGACGCGACCCCGCCAGCGCTGCAAACCGCAGGGTCGCACCGCGACTTGGCCCACAATGGCGTCCGTGGGGCAAAGCGCCGCAGGCATCGCCCCAAACTCCTTCTTTGCTTGTCCCCCACCATGTCCCAACGCAGCGTATTTTTTGTCTCCGACGGCACCGGCATCACTGCCGAGACCTTTGGCAAGGCCATCCTGGCCCAGTTTGAGACCAAGGCGCGCCACAACCGCATGCCCTTTATCGACACGGTGGACAAGGCGCACCAGGTGGTGCGGCAAATCAACCACGCCGGTGTGGTGGACGGCGCAAAGCCGATTGTTTTCACCACGCTGGTCAATATGGAGGTGCTGCAGGTGATTCAGGCAGGCTGTCAGGGCATGCTGCTAGATATGTTTGGCATGTTTGTGCACCCGTTGGAGCAAGAGCTCAGCCTCAAATCCAACCACCGCATTGGGCGCTTTAGCGACGCCAGCAAAAGCAAGGAATACCACGACCGGATTGAGGCGATCAACTTTTCACTGGCCCATGACGACGGCCAAAGCAACCGCGACTTGGAACAATCCGACGTGATTTTGGTGGGCGTGAGCCGCAGCGGAAAAACACCGACCTCGCTTTACTTGGCCATGCAATATGGCCTGAAAGCGTCCAATTACCCGCTGATTCCGGAAGATTTTGAGCGCCGCCAGTTACCCGTTGCGCTCTTAGCCCACAAGAAAAAGATCTTTGGCTTAACCATTCAGGCCGAGCGCCTGAGCGAAATCCGCAATGAGCGCCGCCCGGACTCCAAGTACGCTTCTTTGGCGAACTGCCGCATGGAGGTGAGCGAGGCCGAAAGCATGATGCGCCGCGCGGGCATCCGCTGGCTATCAACCACGACCAAGTCGATCGAGGAAATTGCAACCACCATATTGCAGGAGTTGCACCCCGAACGGCTGGTCTACTGACGCAAACGGTTTACAGGCCCAAAGCGGCCAAACCGGCGCGGGCAATTTGAGCGTCCTCGCTGGATTTGACACCGCTTACGCCCACAGCGCCCAGGCACTGGCCGTCTTTCATGATGGGCACGCCGCCCTCGAGCATGCCGTCGAGCGTAGGGGCGCTCAGGAACGAGAAGCGCCCGCCGTTGACCATGTCTTCATACATCTTGGTTTCACGACGGCCAATAGCCGAGGTGCGTGCTTTGGCAGGCGCAATGAGGGCGGAAATGGGCGCGGCGCCGTCTAGGCGCTGCAGCCACAGCATATTGCCGCCGTCGTCCACGATGGCAATGGTCACGGCCCAGGCGTGGGCCAGGGCTTCGGCCTCGGCAGCGGCGGCAATGGCCTTGATGTCGGCGAGTTCTAGAAAGAGTTTGTTTTTCATACTTTAAGCTTCAAAAATGGGGGATAGGTGAGCATACCCGCTCGCCGCAGAGGTCTAAAACCGGACCCAGGTCAGCCAACCCCAGAAAAAATCAGGCCAAATTCAACAAAATTTGGGAACTCCGCTTGCAAATGCCTAAAATCCGCCCACCTGCTATCCAGGTTTTCAAGGAGTTTGACCATGAATGAACACGCAACAATGACGGACTACAGCGCGGGCTATGGCCTCGCGGCGCAAGAACGCAACAAAGTTCTGCGCAACACTTACTGGCTGCTATCGCTGACCATGGTACCCACCGTGCTAGGCGCATGGATGGGCGTTGCCTTTGGGCTGGGCCAGATTTTCAGTGGCGGACTAGGACTGGTGCTGAGCTTGGCCGGCATTTTTGGATTCATTTACGCGATCGAAAAAACCAAGAATTCGGCCATGGGCGTGCCCGTGTTGTTGGGTTTCACTTTCTTTATGGGGCTGATGCTCTCCCGCATGATCGGCCACACGCTGGGCTTCTCCAACGGCCCTGAGCTGATCATGACCGCCTTTGGCGGCACGGCGGGCGTGTTTTTCGTAATGGCGAGCTTGGCGTCCGTCATCAAACGCGATCTCTCCGGCATGGGCCAGTGGCTGTTTGTGGGCATGATCGTGCTTTTGGTGGGCAGCGTCATCAATATGTTTGTGGGCTCGTCCACCGGCATGGTGGTGATCTCCATGGTGGCGATCGGCATTTTCAGCGCCTACATGCTGTACGACATCAAGCGAATCATCGACGGCGGCGAGACCAACTACATCTCGGCCACGCTGGCGCTGTACTTGGACATCGTCAATGTGTTCCAGAGTCTGTTGGCACTCTTGGGAATTTTTGGCGGCGAGCGCGATTAAGCGGCTGGCTCCGACCCAACAAAAAAGGCCTGCAAGGGCCTTTTTTATTGCCTGCCGTTTGGCAGCGGCGCGGGTTTACACCCGCTCAAACACCGCAATGCTTTCCACGTGCGCCGTGTGCGGAAACATATTGACCACTCCAGCGGCCGTGCAGCGGTAGCCGGCCTGCTCGACCAGCACACCGGCGTCACGCGCCAGGGTGGCGGGGTTGCAGCTGACATAGACGATGCGCTGGGGCGGCGTCCAGCCTTGGCGCAGCTCGGGCGTCGCATGCAATTCCGCCAGGGCTTGCACCAGCGAAAAAGCGCCTTCACGCGGCGGATCCACCAGCCATTTATCAGCGCTGCCGTCGGCCGTGAGCAAGGCCGGCGTCATCTCAAACAGGTTGCGCGCGGCAAAGGTGGTGGGTGCGAGTTTGGGCCCACCCACCCGGTTGGCGTTGAGCGCCAGGTTGTCACGCGAACGCGCCACCAGCGACTCGGCGCCCTCAATTCCCAGTACTTCGCGCGCCTGGGTGGCCAACGGCAGGGTGAAATTGCCCAGGCCGCAAAACCAGTCAATCACCCGCTCGGACGGTTGGACCTTTAAGAGGCCCAGCGCGCGCGACACCAGTACGCGGTTGATGTGCGGGTTGACCTGGGTGAAATCGGTGGGGCGAAAGGGCATAGTGATGCCGTATTGCGGCAGCCGGTAGGCCAGTTGCCCCGTGGCGTGGCCGGGCAACTCGTCCAGGCGCACGATGGTGTCCGGGCCCTTGGCCTGCAGCCACCATTGCACGCCGGGGTGGGCGGCAGCAAAGTCACGCAACTTGGCCAGGTCGCCGTCACTCAAGGGCACCATGTGGCGCAGCACCAAGGCGGTCACGTCGCCTTGGGCTGCGGCGGAAGTGGTGTCGGCGGTGTCGGCCATATCGCCAATGGCCAATTCGATTTGCGGCAGTTGCTCGACCGCGTCCATGGACGCCACCAGCGCGCGCAGGGGCAGCAGCATGGCGCTCACATGGGGTGCGAGCACGTGGCACTCTTTGATGTCGGCTACAAAGTGGCTTTTGCGCTCATGAAAACCAATCAGCACCGCGCCTTTTTTGCGGACAAAGCGCACCGACAGGCGCGCCCGGTAGCGGTAGCCCCAGGTCGGACCCTCAATCGGGCGCATCACCGTCTCGGGTTTGACCTTGCCGATGTGCCAGAGGTTGTCTTCCAGCACGCGCTGCTTTACGGCCACCTGGGCGCTGGCGTGCAGGTGCTGCATCTTGCAGCCGCCACAAGAATTGGGCTGAAGGCCGAAATGTGGGCAGGCCGGGCGCACGCGCTGAGACGACTCGACGTGGATTTCAGTCAACGTGCCCTTATCGAAGCTGCTTTTGCTGCGGTGAATATGGGCGCTGACCACTTCAAAAGGGAGCGCGCCGTCAATGAAAACCACTTTGCCGTCGGCGCGGTGGGCGACGCCCTGGGCTTCAAGATCAAGGGATTTGACGGCCAGCCAGCCTTCGGGCAAGGCGGCGGCGGTGGGGGGGTCAGAAAGAGGGGCATCGTGCATGCCCCGATTGTCTCAGGTCAGCGCGCGGGCAAATACTTGGACGGGTCTACCGGTTTGCCCTGCTTGCGCACCTCAAAGTGGAGCTTGACGCGGTCGGCATCGGTGCTGCCCATCTCAGCGATTTTTTGGCCTTTTTTCACCATTTGGTCTTCTTTGACCAGCAGGGTCTGGTTGTGCGCATAGGCCGTGAGGTACATGTTGTTGTGCTTGAGGATGATGAGCTTGCCGTAGCCGCGCAGGCCAGCATCGGCGTAGACCACCTTGCCGTCGGCGGCGGCCCAGACTGGGTCGCCGCTGGCGCCGCCAATGTCCACGCCCTTGCGGTTTTTAGCCTCGTCAAAGCCATCAAGTACGTCGCCCTTGGACGGCCAGGCGAAGCTGATGTCGTCCTCAGAGCTGGAGTTGGCGCTGTTGGCCGCAGGTGCGGAAGCCGGGGCCGATGACGCTTTGGCCGGGGCAGACGCAGCGCTCGCTGGCGGCAGTGCGGTAGACGATGCTTTGGCCACGGTGCCCGGTTTGGCCTCTTCGGGAGGCGCCACGCGCAAGACCTGGCCAATTTCGATGCGGTTGGGATTTTCCAAGGCGTTCCAGCGTGCAATGTCGCGGTGGCTTTGGCCTGATTCCAGGCCAATGCGGATCAGCGTGTCGCCTTGTTTGACGGTGTAGTAACCCGGCTTACCAGCGTTGGGGTCGAGCGCTGGAGCGAGGGCGGGGGCCGGGGCCGATGCGGCCGCCGCTTTGACAGTATCCGGCACCGGGGCGGGCGCGGGTCTGGCTGCTGGCACCTGCTGCACGGTGCGCCCCCGGTCTTCCACGGGCGCCCGTAAGCCAGGTTTGGAGCTGCAAGCGGCCAACGCAAACACGCACACCGTTGCCAACAAGGCACCCACCCGAAACAGGCTTATTGACATCGCATCCATTCCCATTTGTTTTATTTACGCCAAGCCAGATTTTAGGGGCACAAAGTGCACGGCCTCCAGAATGGTCTGGTGCAGGCCCTGGCTGGTTTTGTCCACCACCACCAGGGCCTGGGCGGCCACGCCACCTGCCCCACGCGCGCCTCCCGCCGCGCGCTGCTCCACAGGCGCTACCAAGCGGCCCCCCATAGCGAGCTGGTCGGTCCAGGCGGTGGGAAGGGCATCGCCCCCTGCCGCAGCGATGATGGCGGCATAGGGCGCGCCCTGGGCATAACCCAGCATGCCGTCGCCCAAAAGCAGGTGCAGATTCGCCAGGCGAAAAAAGCGCAAGTTTTCACGCGCCTTTTCGTGCAGGCCGCGAAGGCGTTCGATGGAATAGACCTCGGTGGCAATCTCGCTCAACACCGCAGCTTGGTAGCCGCAGCCGGTGCCGATTTCCAGCACCCGGCCCAATTTACCCTCTTTGCCCTGGCACAGCAGCTCAATCATGCGCGAAACCACGCCCGGCTTGGAGATGGTTTGGCCCAGGCCAATGGGCAGGCTGGTGTCTTCATAGGCCTGGTTAACCAGGGCGCTGTCAACAAAGCGGTGGCGCTCGACCCGGCCCATGGCAGCCAGCACGCGCGGGTCGCTCAGACCCTGGCCCGCGAGCTTTTGCACCATGCGCTGGCGCACGGCCATGGAATCCATGCCCAGACCCTGCGGTAGGTTGACGGCCAGCGGCGCTTTGGTTTTGGCAGCGCTCAGGCTGCTGTCGATGCGCGCCGGGAACGTGGGCCGTTGCTTCATGCAGGGTTCAAACTGCTTGGTGTGGCAAAAATTGCTGCGGTCTGCGACCAGGCGTCAAGACTCAGGTGGTCGGTTAGGTCAATTTTGAGTGGCGTGATCGACATATGGCCCAGCGTGGTGGCGTGGAAGTCGGTGCCGTCGGCGTCATCTTTGACCGCTCCGGCGGCGCCGATCCAGTACATGGTTTCCCCGCGCGGGCTAGTTTGTTTAATCACCGGTTCGGCGGCGTGGCGCTTGCCCAGGCGGCAGAGTTTGGTCGGGCCAATCTGCGCGTAAGGCAGGTTGGGGATGTTGACATTGAGCAGCCAGGGCGCGCCGCCCAGCATCTGGTGCTGCGCCATGGACAGTACCAGGTCGCGCGCCTTGCGACCCGCAGAGTCGATTTCCAGCCAGTCCTTGTGCACTTGAGAAAAAGCAATGGCCGGAATGCCAAACAAATAGCCTTCCATGGCTGCGCCCACAGTCCCGGAGTAAATGGTGTCGTCGCCCATATTGGCACCGTTGTTGATGCCCGAGACCACCAGGTCTGGCCGGTAGTCCAGCAAGCCTGAAAGTGCGATGTGCACGCAGTCGGCCGGCGTGCCGTTCACGTAACGAAAGCCGTTGGCGCCCCGGTGCACGTACAAAGGGGCATTCAGGGTCAGGGCGTTGGACTTGGCACTGTTGTTGTGCTCGGGGGCGATGACTTCGACCTCGGCCACGTCTTTGAGGGCGTTGAACAGGGCCAGCAGGCCGGGCGCCTGGTAGCCATCGTCGTTGGAAATGAGAATTTTCATAAGGGCCTGGAGTAAGCGGCAATTGTAGGTGTGCGCACCGCGCCGGGGTCACGCCTGAGACAGATTGTCCGGGGGCTGCCAGGGCCCGCGCCTCTATGATGGCCTCATATTTTTTGGAGACTAATGCTATGCACGCTTGGCTATGTGAAAACCCCGTGGGCGTTGACGCCCTGACCTGGACCGAACTGCCCACCCCCACGCCCAAAGCGGGTGAGGTGCTGATAGAAATCAAGGCCGCGAGCCTGAATTTTCCTGATCTGCTGATCGTGCAAAACAAATACCAGATGAAACCCGCCCTGCCCTTTGTGCCGGGTTCGGAATACGCGGGCATCGTGCAGGCGGTGGGCGAAGGCGTTACCCACATCAAAGTGGGCCAGGCCGTGGCCTGCCTGAGCGGCACCGGCGGCTTTGGCAGCCACACCATTGCGCCAGCGGCCCTGTGCATGCCGCTGCCTGCGGGTTTTCCGATGGTGGACGCGGCGGCCTTCATCATGATTTATGCCACCTCGCACCACGCCCTCATTGACCGCGCCGCACTCAAGGCGGGTGAAACCGTGCTGGTGCTGGGCGCCGCTGGCGGCGTGGGCACCTCGGCCATCCAGATTGCCAAGGCGGCGGGCGCGCACGTGATTGCTGCGGCCTCAACCGACGAGAAATGCGCGCTGTGCAAATCGATTGGCGCGGACGCCACCATCAACTACAGCACCGAGAACCTGCGCGACGCCATCAAGGCGCTCACCAACGGCAAGGGCCCCGACGTGATTTATGACCCGGTGGGCGGCGACTATGCAGAACCGGCCTTTCGCTCCATTGCCTGGCGCGGCCGCTACCTGGTGGTCGGCTTTGCAGCAGGCCCCATTCCTGCCCTGCCCTTTAATTTGGCGCTGCTCAAGGGTGCGTCCATCGTCGGTGTTTTCTGGGGCGACTTTGCCAAGCGCGAACCCAAGGCCAGCGCAGCGGCCATGGCCGAGCTGGCGCAGTGGTACGGCCAGGGCAAGATCAAGCCGGTGATCGACCGCACCATGCCCATGGCCGACCTGAAAGCCGCTTACGCCCACATGGGTTCACGCGGGGTGATGGGCAAGCTGGTGATGGTGAACTAAGGCTTTGGCCCTGTCGTGAAAAAGCCCTCTTGCGAGGGCTTTTTTTATGGCCGGTCTGTGACCAGATCAACCGATTTAATTGGAATCTGACCCCAATTAAATCTTCAATGGCGGAAGTGGCGCACGCCGGTGTAGACCATGGCTACGCCGCGCTCATTGGCAGCGGCCACCACTTCGTCGTCGCGCATGCTGCCACCGGGCTGAATGATGCATGTCGCACCTGCGTCCACCACCACGTCCAGGCCGTCCCGGAAGGGGAAGAAGGCGTCACTGGCCACCACGGTGCCTGCCAGCGTTAGGCCGGCGTGTTCGGCCTTGATGCTGGCAATGCGGGCCGAGTC
>CAMDHS010000120.1 GCA_945898115.1 Comamonas sp. lk | reverse complement strand
CGCAACGGTACGCAGCTTCGCCTCATCCATATTGATCACCATCCTTAGATGATCAAGCAACCAGTTCAGCGGCTGAAATCCGTGCTCAGGCTCATTTTTGGGTGGAAATACGGGCTGCCTTCAGGCTCACACCTCATTGGACAGGGCTCCCTGCGCCTAAGGCCGGTACAACGTGGTAGAAAGCGGCATTTGGCTTTCCAATCGACACCACCATGACTCTTATCCTGTCCCTGCTCTTTGTGCTTGCCTATCTGGCGATTGCGCTGGAACATCCGCTCAAGGTCAATAAATCAGCCAGCGCCCTGATCGGTGCGGGCCTGCTGTGGACGGTTTACGCCATGTCCCAGACCGACGCAGCACTGGTGAATACGCAACTTGGCGAATCGCTGATGGGCACCGCGCAGATCGTCTTCTTTTTGATTGCGGCCATGGCGATTGTGGAAGTGGTGGACGCGCACGACGGCTTTGAGGTGCTGACGGCCCTGATCAAAACCACGCGCCTGTCCACGCTGATGTGGCTGGTGGGGTTTTTCACCTTCTTTTTGAGCGCCATTTTGGACAACCTGACCACCACCATCGTGATGGTCTCGCTCATGAAGCGCTTGTTGGCCGAGCGCGAAGACCGCCTGTCGTTTGCCGGCATCATAGTCATCGCCGCCAATGCAGGCGGCGCCTGGTCGCCGATTGGCGACGTCACCACCACCATGCTCTGGATCGGCGGTCAAATTACCACGATGGCCATCATCGAAGGGGTTTTCCTCGCATCTTTGGTGAATTTGCTCGTGCCACTGGCGATTTTGGGCTGGCTTATGGGCTCGCGCCCGGTGCTGGCGCCGCCACGCGCTGCACAGCGGGAGACATTGCCGACTACACCCCTGGAGCGGCTGGTGGTGTTGGTATTGGGTTTGGCGGTGCTGGTGCTGGTGCCCGTGTTCAAGTCGGTCACGCACTTGCCGCCGTTTTTGGGCATTTTGCTAGGCCTGGGCGTGTTGTGGGCCGTGGCAGATCTGATGCACCGCAGAAAGGAGGACGCGAATAAGCAGCACCTGACCTTGGTGAGCGCCCTGGCGCGCATTGACATGGGCTCCATCGTCTTCTTCGTCGGCATATTGCTGGCGGTGGCGGTGCTTGAGCACAGCCACATTCTGGGCGCGCTGGCCCATTGGCTGGACGTGACCGTGGGGCGCCTGGACCTGATCGTGATGGTCATCGGGCTGGCCAGCGCCGTGGTAGACAACGTGCCGCTGGTGGCCGCGTCCATGGGCATGTACGACCTGGCCAAGTACCCGACCGACAGCTTTTTGTGGGAATTCATGGCCTATTGCGCAGGCACCGGAGGCTCGATTCTGATTATTGGCTCGGCCGCTGGAGTGGCCGCCATGGGCCTGGAGCGCATTGATTTTCTGTGGTACCTGCGCAAAGTCAGCGCGCTGGCGCTGGCGGGTTACCTGGCGGGGGCGATGGTGTACCTGGTGCAATTCCAGTGGACGCATTGACTACGTGTTTCCCCTAGGCTCGCAGAGCCTGCCGAGGGGCAGTTTGCAGGATTTAGCGGTTACGCTCGCTCGGGTGGTACACGCAACATAAATAAAACACAGCCAACGATTGGAGACACGATGACTTTTCTTCTAACCCTGTCCAAAACGATTGACGGCATCAGCGAATGGATAGGCCGCTGGGTCGCCTGGCTGGTGCTGTTTGCCGTGCTCATCAGCGCGGGCAACGCGGTCATGCGCAAAGCCTTCAATATGAGCTCCAACGGCTTTTTAGAAATCCAGTGGTACCTGTTTGCCGCCGTGTTCCTGCTGGCAGCCGGCTACACCCTGATGCGCCAGGAGCACGTCAAGATTGACGTGGTATCCGGGCGCTTTTCCAAGCGTACCCAGATCTGGATCGACATCATCGGTATTTGCGTCTTTTTGCTTCCCTTTACCTTCATCACCATCAAGCTGGCCATGCCCTTGGTTATCAATGCCTATGTCACCCAAGAGGTGTCGTCCAACGCTGGCGGCCTGATCCGCTGGCCGGTGTTTGCCTTGCTGCCTGCGGGCATGCTTTTGCTGGGTATGCAGGCGGTCTCCGAACTCATCAAGCGCATCGCGTTTTTGCAAGGTTTGATACCCGACCCCAGTAAGAAGCAGGGATCGAAGACGCCCGAACAAGAGTTCGCCGAGTTTTTGTTGCAAAAAGAAGTGGCTGCCCGCGAAGCCGCCCAAATCGGAGCACAGAAATGATCGAATTCCTGAACGCCAATATGGCGCCCATCATGTTCGTGTCGCTGATCATCTTCCTGATGTTCGGCTACGCCGTGGCTTTTTCACTGGCAGCGTGCGGTCTGTTTTTCGGCTTTGTGGCGGTCGAGCTGGGCATGATCCAGCCGGCGTTTTTGCAGAGCCTGCCGCTGCGCATGTTTGGCATCATGCAAAACGACACGCTGCTGGCGATCCCGTTTTTCACCTTCATGGGTTTGATTTTGGAACGCTCGGGCATGGCCGAAGACCTGCTCGACACCATTGGCCAGCTGTTCGGCCCGATTCGCGGCGGCTTGGCCTATGCGGTGATTTTTGTGGGCGCCATGCTGGCCGCCACCACTGGGGTGGTCGCCGCGTCCGTCATTTCCATGGGCCTCATTTCTTTGCCCATCATGCTGCGCTATGGCTACGACCGTCGGGTGGCTGGCGGCGTCATTGCGGCTTCCGGGACGCTTGCGCAGATCATCCCCCCCTCGCTGGTGCTGATTGTGCTGGCCGACCAGTTGGGCAAGAGCGTGGGCGACCTGTACAAGGGCGCTTTCATTCCTGGCTTTGTGCTGACAGGTTTGTACGTGGGTTACATCCTTGTTCTGAGCTTTGTACGGCCCCAATGGGTGCCCGCCCTGCCGCCAGAGGCGCGCACCATCCGTGAAAAAGACGGCAGCTCGGGCTTGCGCTCCCTGGCGCTGGTGGTACTTGGCGCAACCCTGTGCGCCGTCGCATTTGCCAAGTGGCGGCCAGACGCCACGCCGCTCGATGAGCTGATCGTCACGTCCCTTTGCGTGGGCGTGGGCATTGCTTTTGTGCTGGCCGTGATTAACCGCGTGACCGGCATGGGGCTGCTCTCCAACATGGCCGAGCGCGTCACCTTCGTGATGATTCCGCCACTGGCGCTGATTTTCCTGGTGCTCGGCACCATTTTCCTGGGCATCGCCACCCCCACCGAAGGCGGCGCCATGGGTGCGGTGGGCGCCTTGGTTATGGCCCTGGCGCGGGGTCGCATAGACCTCAAGCTCATCCGCCAGGCCATGGACTCGACCATGAAGCTGTCCTGCTTTGTGCTCTTTATCCTGATTGGCGCCACCGTGTTCAGCCTGGCCTTTCAAGGCGTGGACGGGCCCAAGTGGGTGGAGCATTTGCTCACAGGCCTGCCCGGCGGGCAACTCGGCTTTTTGATTGTGGTCAACATCTTGGTGTTTGTGCTGGCCTTCTTCTTGGACTTCTTTGAGCTGGCATTCATCATCATCCCGCTCATTGGCCCTGTGGCCGAAAAGCTGGGCATTGACCTGGTGTGGTTTGGTGTGCTGCTGGCCGTCAATATGCAGACATCGTTCATGCACCCGCCCTTTGGGTTCGCACTGTTTTATCTGCGTAGCGTGGCCCCGAGCGAGGACTACGTCGACAAAGTGACCAATAAGCCAATCAAGAAAATCACCATCGAGCAGATTTACTGGGGTGCCGTGCCCTTTGTCGTGATTCAGGTGATCATGGTGGGGCTGATCATCGCGTTTCCGGGCCTGGTCTCCAGCGGATTGACCAAAGAGCCGCTGATTGATGCCGCCACGGTTCTTCAGCAAATGGAGACTGACTCGCAGCAGAAATCTAAAGACAAAGATGCAGACGACAAAGCAAAGGAAGGCACCGCTGACGAGGCGGAAGATCCGATGAAGCGCATGCTCGAATCCATGAAAGACGACCAGGCCAAAAAACCCTGATGGCGGCAGCGCCTGCAGGTCAAGGCTTGGCGACCTTGACCTGTTGAACCACCCGAGCACAAAAAAACCCGCCGAAGCGGGTTTTTTTGTGGCTTACAAAGTCTCGATCAGAGCTTCTGTGCTTGCATGAAGTCGTCCATGGACGCTTCGGCCAGGCTAAACCACAAATTGCTATCCTTGCGGAAGGCAGCGTAGTCGCCGTAAATTTTCTTCCAAGCCGGGTTGGTATCGCTGAGCTCAGAATACACATCCATGGCGGCCTTGAACGAGGCGTTGAGCACATCCTTGGGGAACTTGTGCAACTTAACGCCTTGGCCCAGCAGGGTCTTGAGGGCGGGCATATTGCGCGCGTCGTACCTTGCTTGCATGTCGGTGTGGGCAAAGGTTGCTGCGCATTCAACAACGGCTTTGTATTCCGATGACAGGCCTTCGTAGGCTTTTTGGTTCACATACAAGGACAACTGTGGGCCCACTTCCCAAAACCCGGGGTAGTAGTAGTTGGGAGCCACCTTGTTGAAGCCGAGCTTCAAGTCGTCATAAGGGCCAACCCACTCGGCGGCATCAATCGTGCCTTTTTCCAGGGCCTGGTAAATCTCGCCACCAGGAATGTTTTGTGGCACCACGCCCAGGCGCTCGAGCACCTTGCCAGCAAAGCCGCCGCAACGGAACTTCAGGCCCTTGAGGTCGGCTACCGAACCAATTTCCTTGCGGAACCAGCCGCCCATCTGCACGCCCGTGTTACCCATGGGAAAGTTAACAATGCCGACTTTGCCAAAATGTTCACGCAGCAGCTTCATGCCGTTGCCTTCGTACATCCAGGCCGTCATCTGGCGGCTGTTCAGGCCAAAAGGAATGGCGCAGTCCAGCGCATAGGTTGGGTCTTTGCCAAAGAAGTAGTAAGAAGCGGTGTTGGCCATCTCGATGGTGCCGTTGGACACGCCGTCGAGCACGCCAAAGGCCGGCATCAGTTCGCCGGCCGCGTGGGTGCTGATGGTGAATTTGCCACCGCTGAGCTCGCCCACTTTTTTGGCAAACACGTCGCACACGCCAAACAAGGTGTCCAGCGACTTGGGAAAGCTCGATGCAATGCGCCAGCGCAGTGTGCTCTGGGCATGAACTGCAGGTGCCATGCCAGCGGCCAAAACCCCGGCAATGCCTGCATTTTTAATGATTGAACGACGATCCATAGAAGTACTCCGTTAATAGTGAAACAATCCGCCTAAGCGCAACGCCTGGGTCAAACCCATTTGCAGGCCAGCACGCCGATTGTAGAAACGCCAGCCACCCCCGCGCACGGGTGTTTTCCCTTGGAATCTGTCCTATATCAGGGCTTGAACCGGGCGCGGATGGACGCTTCGATGCCCGACGCGTCTAGGCCGTGCATGGACATAAGCTTGACCGGGTCGCCATGTTCGATGAACACATCGGGCAAACCGAGCTGCAATACGGGCACCATATGCTGCGCGGCCTGCAGGGCTTCGAGCACCGCGCCGCCTGCGCCGCCCATCAGGGCGCCGTCCTCTACCGTCACCAGGGCCGCATGGGTTTTGGCCACTTCGATGAGCAGTTCTGTGTCTAGTGGCTTGGCCCAGCGCATATTGACCACGGTGGCGTTGAGCGATTCGGCAGCCGCCAAGGCAGGCTGCAGCAAGGTGCCAAAGGCCAGAATGGCGATGCCCTCCCCTTTGCGGCGCATCTCGCCCTTGCCAAAGGGCAAACCCTCCAGGCTGGCGCTGGTGGCCACGCCCGCGCCACTGCCACGCGGGTAGCGCACGGCCACCGGCTGGTTTTGCGCGAATGCGGTGCTGAGCAACTGGCGGCACTCGTTCTCGTCTGCCGGGCAGGCAATGGCCATATTGGGAATGCAGCGCAAAAACGCGATGTCATACGCCCCCGCGTGCGTGGCGCCGTCCGCACCCACCAAGCCGGCGCGGTCCAGCGCAAACACCACCGGCAGATTCTGGATCGCCACGTCGTGGATGAGCTGGTCGTAGGCGCGCTGCAAAAAGGTGGAATAAATCGCCACCACGGGTTTGAGGCCCTGGGTGGCCAGGCCCGCAGCAAAGGTCACCGCGTGCTGTTCGGCAATGCCCACGTCGAAGTAGCGCTTGGGAAAGCGGGCTTCAAACTCCACCAGGCCCGAGCCTTCGCGCATGGCCGGCGTAATGCCCACCAGGCGCTCGTCGTGCTCGGCCATGTCGCACAGCCATTGGCCAAACACCTGGGTAAAAGTGGTCTTGGGTGCGGTAGCGGGCTTTTGCAGGCCCACGGCCGGGTCAAACTTGCCGGGGCCGTGGTAGGCCACTGGGTCTGCCTCGGCCTGGTCGTAGCCTTGGCCTTTTTTGGTCACCACATGCAAAAACTGCGGGCCGCTCAGGTGACGGATATTTTCCAGGGTGGGAATCAGGGAATCGAGGTCGTGGCCGTCAATCGGGCCGATGTAGTTAAAGCCAAACTGCTCAAACAGCGTGGCGGGCACCACCATGCCCTTGGCATGCTCTTCAATGCGTTTGGCCAGCTCGAACAAGGTGGGCGCGCCCTTGAGCACGCTCTTGCCCATGCTTTTGGCCTTTGCATAAAACTGCCCGCTCATGAGCTGGGCCAGGTAGCGGTTGAGCGCGCCTACCGGTGGGCTGATGCTCATTTCGTTGTCATTGAGGATGACGAGCAGCTTGCAGTCTTCGACCCCAGCGTTGTTCAGTGCCTCAAAGGCCATGCCGGCAGTGAGTGCGCCGTCGCCAATGACGGCCACCGAATAGCGGTCGTCGCCCTTGATCTTGGCTGCCATAGCCATGCCCAATGCCGCAGAAATCGAGGTGCTGGAATGCGCCGTGCCAAAAGTGTCGAACTCGCTCTCGGCGCGCTGCGGAAATCCGCTCAAGCCCCCCAACTGGCGCAGCGTGGACATTCGCTCGCGCCGCCCAGTCAGGATTTTGTGCGGGTAGGTCTGGTGGCCCACGTCCCACACCAAGCAGTCTGTGGGGGTGTTGAACACATAGTGCAAGGCAACCGTGAGCTCTACGGTACCAAGATTGGAGCTCAAGTGGCCACCGGTTTTGGACACGCTGTGCAGCACATAGGCCCGCACTTCGTCGGCAAGGGAGGGCAAATCTGCACGCGTCAGGCGGCGTAAATCCTGTGGGCTGTGGATGCCGGGCAACAAAGGAGCGCGGGCTTGTGTGGATTGAGGCATGGGGAGTTCTGTCTGGGCGGATGTTGTCAAGGTAAACGTCACGGTATCAGTGTAATTAAAAATTCACAGTTGGGGCTCAATGGCTGCGGTGCACCACCATATCGGCCAGGCCGGCCAAGGCTGCCGTGTTGGACAAGCCGCTGGCACCCAGTGCCGCGTGGGCCTGGGCCAAAAGGTCTTGGGCGTAGCGCTGGCTGCGCTCCAGACCCATCAGCGACACATAGGTGGGCTTGTCGTGGTCGGCGTCTTTGCCTGCAGTTTTGCCCAAGGTGGCGGAATCCGCTGTCACGTCCAGCACGTCGTCGACGACTTGGAAGGCCAGGCCCAGGGCTTGGCCGTAGAGGGCGAGCGCGCGCTGTGCCCGCTCATCTACCTGGGCGCAGGCCGCGCCCAGCATCACGCTGGCTTGCAGTAGAGCGCCTGTCTTGAGCTGGTGCATGTGGCGCAGCGCCTTCTCATCAAGCGCCTGACCCACGCTGGCCAGGTCAATCGCTTGGCCCCCGGCCATGCCGGTGCTGCCGGCCGCGCGCGCAAGCAAGGCGCACAAGCGCCCTTGCACCGCCAAAGGCACGCTGCCGTCTTGCGGGGTGAGCAACTCAAAGGCCAAGGCCTGCAAAGCGTCGCCTGCCAGCAGGGCCCCGGCTTCGCCAAACTGCACATGCACCGTGGGTTTGCCCCGGCGCAACACGTCGTTGTCCATGCAGGGCATGTCGTCGTGCACCAGAGAATAGGCATGAATCAGCTCCACCGCGCAGGCTGCGCGCAGGGCGGCTGTCGGGTGGCTTTCGGTGCTGGGCTGTGCTGCGGCCTCAAAGGCGGCCAGGGCCAGCAGCGGGCGCAAACGCTTGCCGCCGTCAAGCACCGCGTAGCGCATGGCTTGCACCAAGCCCTGCGGCGCACCCCAACCCAGCGCAGGCACGGCGTCTGCCGTTACCCAGGCTGATAAAGCGGTTTCCACCGCCGCAAGCTGCGTGCGGCTCCAAAGCTCAAGCGAAAAAGGGGTTGACGGGCTCACGCGCTTGTCCAGGGTTTGAGCACGCCCTTGTCCAGCACCTTGATCTGGTCTTCTACCGCCTGCAGCTTGTCGCGGCAGAGCTGCAACAAGGCCGCACCCCGCTCGTAGCTGGCCATCAGTTGGTCCAAAGGCAGATCGCCAGATTCCATGCGGGCGACCAGCGTTTCTAGCTCTTGCATGGCGGCCTCGTAATGGGCTGGCGGGGGTGCGCTATCGGGTGCGGTAGACGGGACAATGGCCTTGGGCATGGTGGACGCTGCTTGGCGAGAAGAAGCTGGTGGTCAAATTGCTACGATTTTATGCCAGCCCACCGGCGCGGACCCTGACGAGGGCGGGGCTACAATCGCCCTCCTTCACTACCGGCGTCCCCTTGGAGATGACCGGGCTTTCTTTTCTGGCGCCTTGGCGCATTCTCCCTGTGGGGAGTCTTTAGGTCAGGTTCCTATGTCTGATTTAAGTCTTCAGCTGCAGCAGGCTTTAAGCCAACTACCAGTTTCAAGCTATTTTGATCCGGCGCTTTATGCGCGGGAGATGCAAAGCATCTTCAAAACCGGGCCGCGCTACGTGGGCCATTCGCTTAGCGTGCCCAAGCTGGGCGATTTTTATGCCCTGCCCCAGGAACAAGGCGGGCGCGTGCTGGTGCACAACGGCAGCGGCATTGAGCTGGTGTCCAACGTCTGCCGCCACCGCCAGGCGCTTATTTTGAAAGGGCGCGGCTCGCTGCTCGACGCCCAGGGCGGCCCCGGCAACGCAGCGGGCAACGCCAGCGGCAACATCGTCTGCCCGCTGCACCGCTGGACCTAC
>CAMDHS010000119.1 GCA_945898115.1 Comamonas sp. lk | reverse complement strand
TTGGCCACGATGCTATGGCTCTTCTCACCCCGGATATGGGCCACAAAGCCGACGCCGCAGGCATCGTGCTCTTGGCTGGAAGCATACAAACCGTGGTCCTGAAGGTGCTTGATTTCGGCAACTGTCGCCATAAGGCCATCCTGAAAAGTAACAAAGGGGAGACAGAATACCGCACTGCAACAAAAGTGCCAAGCAATTTAATTGGGGTCAGATTCCAATTAAATCCGCTATTTCGACCAACTCAATTAATTGGGGACAGGTTCAATCGAGCGCGTTGATACCCTAAAAACGCCACATTGCGCCCAATTCAGCCCTATTTCGCCACCAAAGGCGGTCGTCCGGCATTGGTTTTACTGACGCGGCGTACGGTACGTTTTTGTAAATCTGCAACAAATTCGGGCTCGCCCAGGGCCCAGCCGCGCAAAGTGGCGTCCGTCAAGGCCGTCTGTTGCACCGAAGCAATGCCTGCCTGCACCAAATTGGCATAGGCGATTTCGCGCGCAAACGGGGTGTTGCCCAGTTCCCAGTACAGCGGGTGGGGGGTGAGCCAGGGCTCGTAACGCTGGCCAGTGTGGTGGGCGTAGCTCGACCAGCGAAAGTCGCCGGGTTGCGCCACCATGCCCGCGCGCACGGGGTTGAGGTCGATATAGGCCATGCAGGCCAGCAAATAGCGCTCGCTCTGGATCAGGCTGGATTTAAAGCGCCCTTCCCACAGCGTGCCGGTGCGTTTTTGCCGGTCGTTGAAATAGCGCACATAACGCCGCCCGACCGCCTGCATCATTTGCGCCAGGCCTTGGGCCGTGGCTGGCGTGGCCAACAGGTGGAAATGGTTGTCCATCAGCACATAGGCGTGCACCGCTACCTCGCATTGCCGGGCGTGCTCGGTCAGCAAGTCGATCAAAAACTGGCGGTCGACGTCGCTGGCAAAGATGGCTTGCCGGTTGTTGCCGCGCTGGATCAGGTGGTGGGCGTAGCCTGGGACGGTGAGGCGGGGAAGGCGGGCCATTTAATTGGAATCTGACCCCAATTAATTCGGGGCGCGGGAGACGCGGACTTTGCCGCCAGTGGTGACCAAAATCACCTTGTCGCCCGCCAGCAGCGTTTCGCCGCCCTTGGCCTGGACGATGGCGCGGCGGTCGCCGTTTTTGAGCTGGACGATGATCTCTAGCGCCTCTTCCTTGGTGCTCATGCGCTCCACCGCGTTGCCTGCGGCGGCACCGGCCACAGCGCCCAACAAGCCAAGCACGTTTTGTTCACGCTGCACGCCGCTGCCCGCCGACCCGGCAATCGCACCGACCACGCCGCCAACCACGCCGCCCACGCCGCTTTGGCTGCCGTCCACCGTCACGGTGCGCACGGTAAGTATGACGCCGTCTTGCACCGATGACATGGTTTGCGTGTCGCTACGGCGAATCGTGTCGGGGCTGCTGCTAGCGCAGGCGGCCAGGGTGGCAATGGCGGCAGCGGTCAGGGTGAGCGAGATGAGTTTTTTCATGGGAATTCCTCCTTAGGGGTACAAATCAAATACAACAAATACAAAGACTGCAACGCACCAGCATCAGCTTTGGTTGTCAGCCGAATTGTCCGGCGGCAATGTAAACCGCGTGTCAAGCAGGGCCTCCAGGCCGAACTCCTGCAACACTGCCCGCAGGCGCTCGGCGGCGGCGCGTTTTTTGTGGCCGGTGTGGCGCGCCAGGATAAGTTCGTTTTTCATGCTGTGTTCCCAGCCCACGAGCTCGGTCACGGTGACTTGGTAGCCCATGGCCTCGAGGTACAGGCAGCGTAAGACGTTGGTGAGCTGGCTGCCGAGTTCGCGCGCGTGCAGGGGGTGGCGCCAGAGTTCGGCCAGGGGCGTGCGCGCCAGCATCAGGGCGCGGCTGCCGCCCAGGTGGCGGGCCACTTCGGCCTGGCAACAGGGCACCAGCGCAAAGGCGCGGGCGCGCTTGGCCAGGCCAAAGGCAATCGCGTCGTCGGTGGCGGTGTCGCAGGCGTGCAGCGCGGTGACCAGGTCAATCTGTGCGGGCAAAGACTTTGAAGTGGTGGACTCCAACACGCTGAGGTTCAAAAACGTCATGCGGTCAAAACCCAGGGCCAGTGCTAGCTGCTGCGATTTTTCGACCAGTTCGGCGCGGGTTTCTATGCCGTAAATATGGCCGGTGCCCAGCGCCTTGAAAAACAAGTCGTACAGGATAAAACCCAGATAGGACTTGCCCGCGCCGTGGTCGGCGACGGTCAAACCGTCGGGCGCTCCGTCCGCATCGGTACGCGCAGGCAGCTCCAGCAACAGCTTTTCGATAAATTGGTACAGGTGGTAGACCTGCTTGAGCTTGCGCCGTGAATCCTGGTTGAGCCGGCCGTCATTGGTGAGGATGTGCAGCTCTTGCAAAAGCGCCACCGACTGGCCGGGGCGGATGGCCGCGCGCGCGTCTTCGCTCAGGGTGGCGGCGCCGCACGCGGCTGCGGGCGTGTTGCGCTTTTTAGCCCCAGCAGGAGGCGCAGTTGGGAGTGGGGCTTTCATGGCGCGATATTGTCCGTCACAGGGCGAATCGGGCAAGCCTTGGCCGGACCTACATCAAGCGCCTGCCACCCGGCGGGGCCCAGCGCGCGCAGGGTTTCCATGTTTTTCTCAAAAATCAGCGCCGCATCGGGAAAAGCCTCTACCGCGCGGTCAATGCTTTCCTCGCGCAAAAGGTGCAGTATGGGATAGGGCGCGCGGTTGGTGTAGTGGCTGATGTCATCCGCTGCAGCATCTGCAAACTGGAAGTGCGGGTGAAAACTGGCGATCTGGTAGTCAGCATCCAGCCGCATTTTGCGCAGCAGGCGGTCGGCGCGGTCCAGAAAGTCGTTGAAATCTAAAAAGTCGGGAAACGCCAGCGGCGCAATTAACAAGGTGGTGTCGCGCTGCGCCGGGTCGCTATTGTGCAAGTCTTGCAATTGTTGCTTCAGGTCGATAAGCAGCGATGGCGCGTCGTCGGCCTGGCTCACCACATAGTGCACCTGGCCTTTGGTCTGCACGCCTTTGGCAAACGGGCACAGGTTCAGGCCGATCACCGCACGCTCGACCCAGCGTTGGGTGGCGGCGATAACGGCTTCGGGCGGGGCAGAGGTTTGCGTCATGCCAGCAGGCGCAGGCCAGTCAGGCGCTCATGTTCGCGCGCGGCAAAGCGGTCGGTCATGCCGGCGATGTAGTCCGCCGCGCGGCGCGCCAAATCGGGCGCAGCGGCGGCGCCCAGGCGTGGGGGGCCAGTCGTCTGCATGGTCTGCGGATCGTTCAGG
The DNA here is from genome assembly GCA_945898115.1 of Comamonas sp. lk. Taxonomy (GTDB): domain Bacteria; phylum Pseudomonadota; class Gammaproteobacteria; order Burkholderiales; family Burkholderiaceae_C; genus Allorhodoferax. The sequence continues at coordinate 5,804 of CAMDHS010000119.1, read as the reverse complement.
TAGGCGGCAAACAGATCGCGCACCACCTGCTTGGCGCGGTCCATGGTGTCCACCACCTGCGGGTGGCGGTAGAGCTGGGCCAGTAAAAACGCCTTGAGCACCTGGGTGCCAGCGCGCATCTCAGGGCTAAAGCGCAGCAGCTCGGGGCACAGGCGCACCGCTTGCGCGCTGTCGGGCTTGTGCTGTGCTAACGCGGCCTGCGTGGCGTCAATCAGGTCATAGACCTGGCTGCTTAGCATCAGGCGAATGGCTTCGTACAGCCAGCGCCGCGCGTTGTGGGCCTCGGCCAGCGCCGGGTGGGCCGCTAGGGCTTGGGCTGCAAAGTCGGCAAACAAGGGCACTTCTTGGACTTGGGCAAAGCTGATCAACCCCGAGCGCACGCCGTCGTCTATGTCGTGGGCGTTGTAGGCAATCTCGTCCGCCAGATTGCACAACTGCGCCTCCAGGCTAGGCTGCTGGCGCAACAAAAAGCGCGCACCCACGCCGCCTTGGCCGTCGGCGTAGGCGGGCTCGTTGCGCTCGAGCGCGGCGGCGTTGTGGCGCGAGCAGTGTTTCAAAATACCCTCGCGCGTTTCAAAACACAGGTTCAGGCCGTCAAAGTCGGGGTAGCGCTCTTCTAGGTGATCGACCATGCGCAGGCTTTGCAGGTTGTGCTCAAAGCCGCCAAAGTCGGCCATGCAGGCGTGCAAAGCGTCTTGCCCGGCGTGGCCAAACGGCGTGTGGCCCAGGTCGTGCGCCAGGGCAATGGCCTCGACCAGGTCTTCGTTGAGCTGGAGCGAGCGCGCCATGGAGCGGCCCAACTGAGCTACCTCTAAAGAATGCGTGAGGCGCGTGCGAAACAAATCGCCCTCGTGGTTCAAAAAAACCTGGGTTTTGTAGACCAGGCGCCGAAACGCGGTGCAATGCACGATGCGGTCGCGGTCGCGCTGAAACTCGGTGCGCGTGGGCGCCGGGGTTTGCGCAAAGCGCCGCCCGCGCGTGTGCGCCGGGTCGCTGGCGTAGGGCGCGAGCATCAGGCTCCTGTGGCGCAGCAGGCGTCAATCACCGCGCGCACCAGGGCGTCGGGCGCGCCACGCACGCAGGCCCGGCCCGGGCCGTCAATCAGCACGAAGCGGATTTCGCCGCCTTCGGCCTTTTTGTCTACCCGCATCAGGTCAAGATAACGCCCGGCGTTGTCTTGGGCGTCAAGCACCGGCCCCACCGTGGGCAGGCCAGCGCCTTGCACCAAGCGCGTGATGCGCTGCACAAAAGCCGCGTCCACCAGCCCCAGGCGCTGCGACAAGTGCGCCGCCATCACCATGCCGCAGCCCACGGCCTCGCCGTGCAGCCACTGGCCGTAGCCCAAGCCGGCCTCGATGGCGTGGCCAAAGGTGTGGCCAAAGTTGAGAATGGCGCGCAAACCGCCCTCGCGCTCGTCCTGCGCCACCACATGGGCCTTGATCTCGCAGCTGCGCCGCACCGCGTGCGCCAGCGCAGGCACGTCGCAGGCGCGCAAGGCGCCAAGGTGCGCCTCGATCCAGTCCAAAAACACCATATCGGCAATCGGCCCGTACTTGATGATCTCGGCCAGGCCAGCGCTCACTTCACGCGCGGGCAGGGTTTTGAGTGTGGCCAGGTCGCACACCACGCGCTGGGGCTGGTAAAAGGCGCCCACCATGTTTTTGCCCAGCGGGTGGTTGATGCCGGTTTTGCCGCCCACCGACGAATCCACCTGCGCCAGCAAGGTGGTGGGCACCTGCACAAAAGGCACGCCGCGCATATAGCTGGCTGCGGCAAAACCGGTCATGTCGCCCACCACGCCGCCGCCCAGGGCAAACAACACGGTCTTGCGGTCGCAGCTTTTGTGCAGCAGTGCATCAAAAATCAGGTTCAGGGTCTGCCAGGTTTTGAACTCTTCGCCGTCAGGCAAAACCACCAAATGCACCGCCTTGTAATGCGGCGCCAAGGCCGCCTGCAGCGAGGCGGCGTACAGCGGCGCCACGGTGGTGTTGGTGACAACCAACGCAGCAGACGCCTTGGGCAGGGCCGCGAAGGTGTCTGGGTGGGCGATCAAATCGGCGCCAATGGCGATGGAATAGCTGCGGTCTTGCAGGTCAATGGACACTGCGTGCATAGGAATAGAGGCGCTCATGGCCCCGAGTTTAGAGGGGCTGCGGGGTCAAGTTCGAGCTGCATGACGATCATATTGACCAGCGTGGCCACCGAAGGACGCCCGGTTTCGACCACAAAGTGGGCGGTTTGCCGGTACAGCGGGTCGCGCGTGGCAAACAACTCGCGCAATTTGGCCATGGGGTCGGCCACCTGCAGCAAAGGCCGGTTGGTGTCGTGGCGCAGGCGGCGAATCAGCTCTTCAGGGTGCGACTTGAGGTAAATCACCCGGCCCCGCGAGCGCAAATGCGCTCGGTTTTCGGCCCGCAACACCGCGCCGCCACCGGTAGACAACACGCCCGCGCCCTGCTGGGTGAGCGTGTCAATCACCTCGGCCTCAATCTCGCGAAACCGCCCCTCGCCCTCGCGCTCAAAAAACTCGCGGATCGGGCAACCCAAGCGCGCCTCAATCGCCTGATCGGAATCGACAAAAGGCAATTGCAAGCGCCGGGCAAGTTGGCGGCCCACGGTGGATTTACCGGAGCCTGGGAGGCCTATGAGGGAGATCAAAGTCAGATTTGAAGGGAAGGGAGCGCTAAGTATGGCGGGGAAAAAAGAGGCATGCCGTCTCCGGCATGCCTCTGAATTTTACGTTCGCGCAATATGCATCCGTGCCTTAGGGCACAGAAAACGAGTAGATGGTCGCTAAACCCGAGGGCGATTTGGCCGTGACCCTGACGCTGACCCCGGAACACGTCTTGCCTGTCGCTGCGGTCAACAACACTGTGTGCTCTGTACCGAGTTGCGCAGCAAGGATGCTTGTGGGGAAGACATTTGGCACCGTTCCGCCCATCACTGCCCCCGCTGTACACGAAGTAGCATCGGTAGTGTCGGCGGTAAAAGTTGTACCAGCAGCCCACGGCAGGCACAGGGTGGAATTGCTGCACAGCGTTTTGCTGTTGGCTCGGAAAGTCAGTGCAGATGACGAGATGGATGTTTGGGTCAATACGCCACTGCTTGTAGCCATCGAAAGTACAGCCTGGCTTCGCACTGTAGTTGCCGACGTACTACTGTCGCAGGTGTCGGCACGGCTTGGCATACCCCATACGCTTGACGGGCAAGCACTGGTGCCGCCCCGCGGAAGCACAAACTCTCCAGAATCGTATGTGCCATTTTCATTGTCGTCCCGGTAGGCGTCGCCCATGTCGGACAGGGTATCTCCGCTGTCAAATGTATTGTTCCTATTGTTGTCTGTGAAGGTTTTTATGCCTTCAGCAAAAGCTAGCACTGTGATCCGTCCGTTCGATGGCCTCGGCGACTGGCTGGAGAAAGTAACCGAACAAGCAGAGATGCCGTTGGTGCGTGCAGTTGCGCAACTGGGTTGCACCTGCCCACCGCTGGAGGTGAAGTTGATGACGGTGCCGTCGGGCACGGCATTACCCTGGCGGTCGGCCACCCGTATGGTCAACGTGGTGGTTATGCCGTCAATATCTTGACCTTCGAGATTGAAGGTTCCAACCGAAAGGCTGAAGCGGTCCTGCGCAGGCGGACCCGATTGGACCGTTATGTTGTTGGAGTAGGCATAGACCGTGTCGCTTAAGCTGACCTTGACCTGGACAGGCCCTGGTACGGTTCCCGAATAGATTGAGAAACTTACATAACCCGTGCTGTCGCTTTGCAAACTAAGTGCAGACGTTAAATTGACGGCGCCAAGTCCCACACCGCCGGGGTTGGTGGTAATTGCAGCAGTGACGCTGGCGTTGGGGAACGCTGTCCCTGTGGCATCGAGCACCCGAAACTTCAAACTGGACTGGGTGGTGGAGCCTGAGCCCTGCACATAGATCGCTGACGGTAAAGCCGACACAAAGTTGATGCTGCTGGCCACAGGAGCTGCCACGCTCAACGATCCCGTCTTGGTCGTGCCCGAGGCGCTGGCTGTTATGGTGACAGTACCGCTACATGAAGTACCGTCGGCCTTGACCGAAGAGTAGGTCGAAGACGCGGTTCCGCTGCCGTTGGTCAATGGGATGGCAGGACTCAGGCTGCCGCAATCTGCCGACAGACTGATGGGAATGGCACTTGCCGCGCTACCGTTGGCAGTTGCGCTAATGCTCACCGAAGTGGTGGCACTGGCGGCCAAGGCTGTCGAGCCAAACTGAAATGCACCCAGGGTCACCGGGGTGGCGGTCACCGCAAAATCGACTGAGGTGCTGGATGCGCCTGTGCCAGTTACGACCGATGCTGTGGCACTTGCGGCACCCACAGTGGTCGCGTTAACCGCGTTTACAAATACGCTCGCAACCCCGTCAACGCCGGTGAGTGCTGAATCGGTAGCCAAAGTCACAAGTCCGGTACCCGCAGTGATAGCAAACGCCACCCGGACACCAGAAATCGCGGTTCCATCGGCCTTTTTATAGGTGAATTGCAGCTTTTGGTTGCCTGCGAAGCTCACGGTGCTGGTTGCGGCATTGCCAGAGGTGACCACCCCGAGCGTAAGCACGTTAGGCAATACGGCGCTTGTTTTTATAGCAACATTGAGCACGCCCGCCACATTACCCACGTAAGCAGTGATGGCCGCAGCGCCAGAAGTAGTGGCGCTCGTCGCGTCAATATTGACATAGGCCGCACCATTTTCATCGGTCAGCGCGGAGCTGGACGCCAGGTTCACCCCAGTACCCGAGCTAATACTGAAGTTGACGTAACTGCCCTTTATCGTGTTCCCAGCGCTGTCCCGATACACCGCTTTGACCCGCTGCGCGCCTCCAAAGCTCACTGTCGGCGTGGTAGCGCTGGCTGAGTTCTCCAATGTGAGCGTCAGCGTTGGACTACCCGCTGCCGACACCGCAAAGTCCACAGTACTGGTGGTGACACCGGCTGTGGCGCTGACCGTGGCCGCCCCGGTTGCCGTGGGGCCGCTGGAGCTGATGTTGACTGTGGCCACACCGCTGGAGTTGGTCAGTGCAGACGCCACGGACAACATGGCGCCCGATGCGCCTTTGGTAACGCTAAAGCTCACCGCCGTATTGACGATGGGCTTGTTGGCCCCATCCAGATACACAGCGCGGATCTTCTGCCCGCCGTTGTAGGTCACGGTCGTGGTTGAACTGTCCGATGAATCGAGCACAGACAGACTCAAAGTCGGTGTACCCGGCCCGGTGGCAACAATGGAGAAGTTCACCACTCCAACCACGTTGCCCACAAAGCCGGTGACTGTGGCGCCGCCAACGGAGGCTGCGCTGACCGGCCCAATGTCTACGGAAGCAATTCCCTTGGCGTCAGTAACCGCAGAACTTGCTGCCAAAACTACCCCAGTGCCAGAACTCACGTTAAAACTGACATAACTATTGGGCTTGGTGTTGCCCGAGGCATCTTTGTAGACCGCTTTGATGCGCTGGCCTCCTCCGTAGGTGACAGAGTTGGTGGTGGAGCCCAAGATATCGACCAAAGAAACCGTCAAAACGTCGTTGCCTGGTGCAGAAACGGCAAAGTCCACTGTGCCGGTGGTGACACCGGCAGTGGCGCTAACCGTGGCCGCCCCGGCTGCAGTCTGGCCGCTGGAACTCACGTTAACGTAGGCGACACCGTTTGCATTGGTGAGAGCTGAAGTCTCCAATAAATTTGTCCCGGCGGCGCCCTTTGTAATCGTAAAGGTCACCGCGGTATTTACTATGGGCTTGCCAGCCGCATCCAAATACTCAGCGCGAATGCGTTGCCCA
>CAMDHS010000118.1 GCA_945898115.1 Comamonas sp. lk | reverse complement strand
CCAGCAAACGGGTGTGCAAGCGCTCACCCAGAATCCGGGCGCGCTCGCACAAACCCTCTTCCACCATCACATCGAGCACCGCGTGCGCTGCAGCAACGGCTAGCGGGTTGCCCGCGTAAGTGCCGCCCAGGCCGCCGGGGTTGGGCGCGTCCATGATGGCGGTGCGGCCCGACACGGCCGACAGCGTGGTGCCGCCGCCCATGCTTTTGGCCATGGTCATCAGGTCGGGCGAAACGCCAAAGTGCTCCATGGCAAACATCTTGCCGGTGCGGCCATAGCCGGTCTGCACTTCGTCGGCAATCAACACAATGCCGTGCTGGTCACACAGGGCGCGCAGCCATTGCACGGCCTCAGTCTGGATGGGGTTAAAACCGCCCTCGCCTTGCACCGGCTCGAAACTGATGGCAGCCACGCGCGAAGGCTCGATGTCGCACTTGAACAGCTGCTCCATGGCGTTTTTGGTGTCTTGCAGATTTGCGCAATGGCAGGGAAAGGGCACGTGGTAAATCTCGGGGGCAAAGGGGCCAAAGCCCGCCTTGTAGGGCTGGACCTTGCCGGTCAGCGCCACCGCAAACATGCTGCGGCCGTGGAAGGCACCGCCAAAGGCAATAACGCCGCTGCGCCCGGTGTAGGAACGGGCAATCTTGATTGCGTTTTCTACGGCTTCAGCACCAGTCGAGAACAGCGCGGTTTTGGTGGGGCCGTCGATAGGCACGATGGCGTTGATGCGTTCGGCCAGCGACACGTATTGCGCATAGGGCACGACCTGGTAGCAGCTGTGGGTAAAGCGCTGCAGTTGTTCGGCAATGGCCGCCTCAATCTTGGGGTGGCGGTGGCCAGTGTTGAGCACCGCGATGCCGCCAACAAAATCAATGTAGCGGCGGCCTTCGATGTCCCACAGTTCGGCGTTTTTGGCGTGGTCGATGAAAAAGTCACCCATCACGGCCACGCCGCGCGGGGTAGCGGCCAGGCGGCGGGCGTGCCATTCGGCGTTGGTGCCCAAGGCTGGCTCAGCGGGGGCAAGGGTTTTTTGGTTTTGGGGGGCGTTCATGCTTGCTACTTTCAATAAAGGGGTTCCGGCTTAGCCTGCGCGGTAGGCGGCGGCCACTTCTTGGGCCCGTCGTCGCTCGGCGCGTGCCATCAGCACGCTGGCCGCAATCACCGCGACGCTAACCACCGCGACGGTAATAGTGGCCACCGTGTTCACGCTAGGACTCAGACCCAGGCGAGCGCGGCTGAAGATGGTAATCGGCATGGTAGTCGAACCCGGCCCGGATAGAAAGGCCGAAAGCACGACGTCGTCAAGCGACAGCGTAAAAGTCAGCAGCCAGGCCGAAGCAATCGCCTGTGAGATTAGCGGCAAAGTCACCAAAAAGAAAACCTGCAAGGGACGGCAGCCGAGGTCTTGCGCGGCTTCTTCCAAGGAGGGGCTCACTTCTTGCAGGCGCGACAGCACGACCACCGTGGCGTACGCCATGCCCAAGAGCGTGTGGCCCAGCCAAATGGTGCCAAAGCCGCGCTCGGGAAAGCCAAACATGCGCTGCACCGACACCAGCATCAGCAGCAGCGACAGTCCAATAATGACCTCGGGCATGACCAAGGGCGAATTCACCATGCCCGCAAACAAGGTGCGACCCGGAAAACGCTTGAAGCGGTGCAAGGACAAGGCAGCCAGCGTGCCCAGCACCACCGAAGAGCAGCCGGTGAGAAAAGCGATTTCCAGAGAGAGCCGAAAGCCGGAAATGATTTCTGCGTCTTTCATCAGGGCCGCGTACCAGCGCATGGACCAGCCACCCCAGCTGGTGACCATGGGGCTGTCGTTAAAGCTCAAGACCACCAGGGTGACGATGGGCAAATACAAGAACAGGAATACCGAGCCCATCCAAAAGCGCGATGTGAGGCGTCCCGCATGGAACTTCATGCCCGGCCCCCGGTATTGGCTTCAGCCTGGTGTTTGTTGAACAAGGCCACCGGAACGATGATGAGCAGCACCATGACCACGGCCACTGCGGCAGCCATGGGCCAGTCGTTATTGCTAAAAAACTCGTCCCACAGCACGCGCCCGATCATGAGTGTTTGCGGTCCACCCAGCAGTTCTGGAATGACGAACTCGCCCACGCAGGGAATGAACACCAGCATGGAGCCGGCAATGATGCCGCTCTTGGAAAGGGGCACGGTGATGCGCCAAAAGGCTTGCCAAGGCGTAGCGCCCAGGTCAAGCGCGGCTTCTAGCAGCGACAAATCCATTTTGACCAGATTGGCATAAAGCGGCAGGATCATGAAAGGCACATAGGTGTAGACCATGCCCAAAACCAGGGAAAACGGCGTGTTCATCATCTTGATGGGCTCGGCCATGACCCCAGCGGCCAGCAAGATGTTGTTGATCACGCCGCTGTCGGCCAGCAGCATCTTCCATGCATAGACGCGTAACAAGAAAGAGGTCCAGAAGGGCAGCATCACCAGCATCAGGAGCGCCGGGCGCTTGTCGGCGGGGCTGCGGGCCAGAAAATAGGCAAACGGGTAGGCAATGGCCAGACAAATGGCCGTGGTAATCGACGCAAATTTGATGGAACTGAGGTAGGTCTGGAAATACAGCGTGTCTTCAAACAGACTGAAGTAGTTACCGAACTTGACCTTGAGCGTGAGCGTGGCGTCAGTCCAGGCCAGCACATCGTGGAAGAACACCGTGTCCATTTCTGACACGCTGATCTTGAACACCACCAAAAAAGGCAGCAAAAACACCGCCAGCAAAAAGAGCATGGGCACGCCAATGACTGCCGATCGGCCCCAGACGGCGCCAAACCGGTCCAATGGCTTAGTGCGCGGGTTCAGGGCCTGGGGTTCGCGCGCCGCCATGGCCGATTACCGCGTCAGCACCACAACGTCGCTGCCACACCACCAGACATAGACCCGGTCGCCCCAGGTGAGTTGGGCCGCATTGTGGCGCGCCGCGTTGGTGTGCGTTACCTTGACCACGGTGCCGCCGTCGAGCTTGACGTGGTAAGTGGTCAGGCTACCCAAATACGCCAGGTCTTCAATCACACCTTGGGCCATGTTGTAGCCCACTTCGGCCAGGGACTCGCGCTCACGGTCTTGCACTGGCGTGGTCTGCAAGGTCATCTTCTCAGGGCGCACTGCCACGTGCACGTCCATGCCCGCCGTGCCGGTAATGCCATGGCTGACATAGTGTTTGCACTCTTTGGTGTTGATCACCACGTGGTCGGGCTCATCGACTTCGACATGGCCCTTGAACAGGTTCACGCTGCCAATAAAGTCGGCCACAAAGCGGCAGTTGGGGGTTTCGTAGATCTCTGCGGGCTGGCCAATTTGCAAAATCTTACCTTCGCTCATCACGCCAATGCGGGTGGCCATGGTCATGGCCTCTTCCTGGTCGTGGGTGACCATGACGCAGGTAACGCCGACTTGTTCAATGATGCGCACCAACTCCAGCTGCGTCTGCTGGCGCAGCTTGGCGTCGAGCGCACCTAAGGGTTCGTCAAGCAAAAGCAGTTGCGGCCGCTTGGCGAGGCTGCGCGCCAGGGCCACGCGCTGCTGCTGGCCGCCCGAGAGCTGGTGCGGCTTGCGTTTGGCATAGGCCTTGAGCTGCACCAAATCGAGCATTTGCGCCACGCGCTCCTGCATCTCGGCCTTGGGCATGTGGTCACGGCGCAGGCCAAAGGCGATGTTGTCCCATACCGTCAGGTGCGGGAACAGGGCGTAGCTCTGGAACATCATGTTGATGGGCCGCTCATACGGGGCCAGCCCCACAATGTCCTGGCCGCCCAGCAATATCTGGCCCGAGGTCGGCGCCTCAAAACCCGCCAACATGCGCAACAAGGTGGACTTGCCGCAGCCAGACGACCCCAGCAAGGCAAAGATCTCGCCCTGGCGCACGTCCAGACTCACTTCGTCCACCGCGAACACATCGTCAAATTTCTTGACGATGCGGCGGATCTGTAAAAACGGGGCGCCCGCCGACGGGCCAGCGCTGACTTGGTTTGGATGTGCCACCGGCAGCCCCTGTGCGTTGATACCCTGGCTCAGATGCCGGTCTTGAAGGACGTATACGCCCGCGTGGCCAGGCGGCGGATGTCGTTGGTCAGGGCCTTGGGCGCCACCATGGCCGCCATTTCTTCGGTGCTGGGAAAGACCGAGGGGTTTTTAGCCACTTCGGGGTTGATGAATTTGCGCGACTCCTTGTTGGGGTTGGCGTATTTCACCTTGTTGGTCAAAGTGGCATGGACTTCCGGGCGCATGATGTAGTTCATGAAGGCCATGGCATTTTTGGGGTGGCCCGCGTCTGCAGGGATGGCCATCATGTCAAAAAACAGGACGCCGCCGATTTTGGGAACAAGTGCCACCACATCTTGCCCTGTTTTCCCTTCAATGGCGCGGCTGCGGGCGATGTTGATGTCGCCGTTCCAACCCAGCGCCATGCAGATGGAGCCGCTGGCCATATCGTTGATATAGCCCGAGGAGCTGAACAAGGTCACATAGGGGCGCACGCTCTTGAGCAAGGCCAGCGCTTCCTGGTAGTCACCGGGGTTTTTGCTAAAAGGGTCTTTGCCCAGGTAATGCAGGGCAGCGGGCAGCACCTCGGTGGCGCTGTCAAGCGTGCTCACGCCGCAGCCCTTGAGCTTGCTGATGTACTTGGGGTTAAAGAAAAGCTCCCAAACATTGGCGGGCATGGGCTCGCTACCCAAGGCGGCTTTAACCTTGGCGGTGTTGATTCCAATCGTGGTGTAGCCCCACAGCCAGTTGACCAAGTACTGGTTGCCAGTATCGATTTTGGCAATTTGCGCCTGAATATCAGGGTCTAAGTTCTTCAGATTGGGCAACTGGCTCTTGTCGAGCTTGGCCAGCAAACCGCCATCTATCTGTAGCCGCGCAAAAGTGGACGAGGGCACAACCAAGTCGTAGCCGGTTTTACCCGCCACCAGTTTGGCATGCAGGATTTCGTTGTTGTCGTAGGTGTCGTAGCGCACCTTGATACCGGTTTCTTTCTCGAAATTCGCTATGGTGTCTTCTGCGATGTAGTCAGACCAGTTGTAGATGTTGAGGATTTTTTCCTCTTGTGCCAGTGCTGGTGCCGCAGCAGTGACCAGCAGCAGCCCCGTCGCCAGAGTACCAAGGAGTTCACGCCAAAGTTTGAAGAGGTGGGGGGTGGTCAATTTCATCTCCTGAGAAAACGATGCAGACAAACGGATTTGCGAACGTGCACTGAAAGAGCGCGCATAAACCCTGACATACTAAGCGATTCGGCTAGGCTATTGCACCCACGCAATCCCTATGCCAACTTGTTAATTATTTGACTCCTCGTGAGGCTAAAAGGGCGCTCTGGGCGTCAAGCGCACGCCGACGCGCATCGCGCGCCACCCAGACGCTGTAGCCGATCACACCCAGGCTGACCGCAGCAATCAGCAGGCTGGCTGCGGCATAGATGGTGGGGTTGATGCCACGGCGAGCATAGCCAAAAATCACCTGTGGCAAGGTGTTGACCCCCGGCCCGGACAAAAACTCGGAAATCACCACGTCATCAAACGAGAGAGTGAACGACAGCAAAAAGGCCGCCACGATGGCCTGCGCGATATTGGGCAGCGTCACCAAAAAAAAGACCTGAATGGGCCGCGCGCCCAAGTCCATAGCGGCCTCTTCCAGCGCCCGATCAAACTCCATCAGGCGCGACTGCACCACCACCATGGCGTAGGCCATGCCCAGCAAAGTGTGGCCCAAAATAATCGTCAGCAAGCCACGCTCAGGCCAACCCACAGCATTTTGAACGCCCACCATCAGCAGCAACAGCGACAAACCAATCACCACCTCCGGCATCACCAGGGGCGCGTTGACCATGCCCGAAAACACGGCACGACCGGTAAACCGGTGGTAGCGCACCAGGACAAAAGCGGCAAACGTGCCCAAGACGGCGGACAGCACGCCGGTCAAACCGGCAATCTGCAAGGACAACCAAAAGCCTTCGACGATCTTGGTGTCGCGCCCCAGCGCCTCGTACCAGCGCCAGGAAAAGCCGGTGAACACCGCGTCCTGGCGTGTGCTGTTAAACGAAAACACCACCATGAACAGCAGCGGCAGGTACAAAAATGAAAAAATGGCTGCAAGCCAAAATTTGCTGAAGTGTTGGTTGATAAAGCGCTGCATGGTTAGTGCTCTTTTTGGTCGGCGTCGGCTGCAGGTGCCGCTGGCAGGGGTTCGGCGGCGTTGCCCACGTGCTGGTAATACAGTGCTAGCGGCAAGACCACCAGCGCAATCATGGACACCGCCAGAGCACTGGCGCGCGGCCAGTTGTTGCTGCTGAACATTTCGTCCCACACCACGCGCCCGACCATCAAGTTTTCCGGACCACCCAGCAGCGAGGGAATCACAAACTCACCCACTGCAGGAATAAACACCAGCATAAAGCCCGCCACAATACCGGCCTTGGACAGTGGTACTGTCACCAGCCAAAACGCTTTCCACGGCGTTGCGCCCAGGTCCTTGGCGGCCTCCAACAGGCGAACATCGAGCTTGACCAGGTTGGCATACAGCGGCAGCACCATAAAGGGCAGATACACATAGGTCATGCCTACGAGCATGGATACGCTGGTGTAAAGCATCTGCACCGGTTCGTGGGTAATGCCCAGCAACATGAGCAACTGGTTGAGCACGCCCTGGTCGGCCAAGATGCCCTTCCAGGCGTAGACCCGCAGCAAAAACGAGGTCCAAAACGGCAGCATCACCATCATCAGCAGCGCCGGGCGAACACTGGGCTTGGCCCGGGCAATGAAATAGGCAAAGGGGTAACCCAGCAAGAGGCAAAGCACCCCGGTGCACAAAGCGTAGCCAATGGAGCGCAGGTAAGCGTCCACATATACCGTCTGAAACAGCGCTCCGCCGTCTGTGGGCCGAAAGATCGAGAGGTAGTTTTCGTATTTGAGCCGCAGCACGCCGGCTTGGCTGTCCCACAAGGGCTTGAAGGGATGGATGTCGCTGCCCATGTCCACAAAGCTGATGTACAGCAGGATGAAAAAAGGCAGCAAAAAAAACACCGTGAGCCAGCCAAACGGCAGTCCGATGACAAAGCGACGCCCAGGCGCCAAACGGCGCGCGAGCAGGGGGTAAGCACCGGTCATGGGGAAAGGAAAATGCAATAGGCCAGGTTCAAGTGCGACCTACCGGGGTTGACCGCACTTGAACCGCTGCCGTCAAGCGCTTACTTGCCCTTTTTGAATGCGGTGTAGGCATTGGCCACCGACTCACGCCCTTCGTTGGTGAACTTGCCCGGTGCCACCAGTTTCTTGGCGAACTCTGCGTCCACAAAAATCGTCTTGTTGCCAGAAACTTCGGGCTTCATTTTTGCCAAGGCCGCTTGGTTGCCGGTCGAATAACTCAACTCATCGGCCATAAGTGCGCCGTTTTCGGCACGCAGGTAGAAGTCGATAAAGGCGTGGGCGTTCTCGGGGTGCTTAGCGTCTTTGGTGATGGCCATGGTGTCATAGAACACCAGGGCGCCGGTGCTTGGCAGCAAAGCTTCAATCACGTCCTTGGAGCCGTTTTCTTTGGCGCGACCGGCAGCAATATTGACGTCACCCGACCAGCCCACCACGGCGCAGGCCTTGCCGCCAGCGATATCGTCAATCATGGTCGAGCTAAAGATGCGCACATCTTTGCGCACTTTGGCCAGCATATCAGCGGCAGCTTTGTGGTCCGCTGGGTCGTTGGAATATGCGTCCTTACCGATGTAATGCAGTGCTGGTGGAATGATTTCGGTAGGCGAATCCAAGTACGCAATGCCGCAGGACTTGAGCTTGGACGTGTATTCAGGCTTGAAGACCAGGTCCCATGCGTTTTCGGGCATGGGCATCTTGCCCAGGGCTTTTTCCACTTTGGTGCGGTTGATACCCACCGTGGTGAAACCCCAGGCCCAGGGCACCAGGTGTTTGTTGCCGGGGTCGGCCTTGACCAGGCCCATCATGATGGCCGGGTCGAGGTTACCGTAGTTTTTGAGCTTGGCGCGGTCCAGCGGCTGAAAGAAGCCCGCCTCGGTCTGCGCTGGGCTGAAGGTGGTACCGGGCACCACGATGTCGTAGCCAGTGCTGCCTGCCACCAGCTTGGCGTTGAGCGCCTCGTTGGTCTCAAAGGTGTCGTAATTGACCTTGATACCGGTTTCTTTCTCAAAGGCCGCAATCATGCCCTCGGGAATGTAGTCAGGCCAGTTGTAGATGTTGAGGACTTTCTCCTCGGCGGGCGCCGCCGCCACGGGAGCGCTGGCTGCGGGAGCCGGCGCTTCTTCTTTTTTGCCGCAGGCGGCCAGAGCCAGCGCGGCGATTGCTGCGGACCAAAGGTATTTATTCATCATGGAAATCTCCGAACAAGGTGGGGGAAACAAAAAACAGGGGGAAATGCAAATCCAACGAAAATTATAAAAGTCAATCCATCCAGCCAGACGCTTGGGCGTCGGCGAGTGTCAGGTCTAGCACCTTGCGGATCAAGCCTGTGAGCTCGTCAATTTGCGCATGGGTGATGGTCAGCGGTGGCGCAATGATCATGCGGTCGCCAACGGCGCGCATGATCAAGCCGTTGGCAAAGCAGTGGGCGCGGCAGCGCATGCCGACTTCGAGTTCAGCGGGAAACGGCGCCTTGTTCGCTTTATTCTTGACCAGCACCAGGCCAGCCATCAGGCCGCAGGTCTCGGCCACGCCCACCAGCGGATGGTCACCCAAAGCGACAAACTGCTCCGCCAGGTAGGGGCCCACGTCGTCGTGCACGCGGCCGACCAGGTTTTCGCGCTCCATGATCTCCAGATTGGCCAGCGCCACCGCGCAAGCCACCGGGTGGCCGCTGTAGGTGTAGCCGTGGTTGAACTCGCCTCCCTGCTCTATCAGCACCTTGGCCACGCGGTTGCCCACCATCACGCCGCCCAGCGGGATATAGCCGCTGGTAATGGCCTTGGCAAAAGTCACCAAGTCAGGCTTGTAGCCAAATTTCTCGTAGGCAAACCAGTGGCCCAGGCGGCCAAAGGCGCAAATCACCTCGTCGCTGACCAGCAAGATGCCGTATTTGTCTACGATGCGCTGGATCTCAGGCCAGTAGGTAGCCGG
>CAMDHS010000117.1 GCA_945898115.1 Comamonas sp. lk | reverse complement strand
CAAGCCCGCGCGGTTGGCCAGCGCCATAAATTCCACTACATGGCCATAGGGCACGGCGCGGTCGGCGCGCAGTTGCACCTCGGTGTCGGGGTTTTGGGCGGCGACGCGCAAGGCCTGTTCCAGCACGGGGCCAGTCAGCGCTTGGTCACGCACGTACACGGTGCCGTCTTTGTCTATCGCCACCGCCAGCGTGGGCGCGGCGGCCTCAGTCACCGTTGGCGCGCTGGCCTTAGGCAAATCCACCTTGACGGCGCTGACCATCAGCGGCGCGGTGATGATAAAAATCACCAGCAGCACCAGCATCACGTCAATCAGCGGCGTCATATTGATATCGCCCATGGGCGCGCTACCCGATGTGCGTTCCATGCGACCGAATGGTGCCCCCACGTTTGTCGCTTCGCGCACTGCACTGCCCCCCGAGCGGGCCGTCGCAGCTTGGGGCGGCCCGGCAGTGCTCATGACTGCGCCAGCAGCAGCGCGCGCAGGTCATGGGCAAAGCCGTCCAGATCGGCCTCAATGCGGCCAATCAGGCGCCCCAGAATGTTGTAGCCTAGCACTGCCGGAATGGCCACCGCCAAGCCAGCCGCCGTCATGATCAGCGCCTCGCCTACGGGGCCGGCGATTGTGTCGATGCTGACCTGGCCCGCGCTGGCAATGGTGATGAGCGCCTGGTAAATGCCCCACACCGTGCCCAGCAAACCCACAAAGGGCGCCACCGAACCCACCGTGGCCAGCAGCACCTGGCCCGACTGCAGCTTGCGCAGGCTCGCGGCCAATGCCTCGCGCAGCACGCGGGTGAGTTGTGCGCCTAGGTCGCCTTGGCCGGCCAGGCTGCGGACGTTGTGCGTTTGCGTGATTTGTTGCTGTCCACTTATTAGCAAGGGTCGCACCAGCGCGCTGCGGTCAAAGGCCTGCAGCGTATGCAGCGCCTGCGCCACGTCGGGCGCCTGCCAAAACGCGGCAATGCTGCGCGCCACATCCGTCAGGGCGCGGCGCAAAAGCCAGCTTTTCCAGACAATGACAAGCCAGCTGCCCACCGACATCAGCAGCAGCAGCAGCGCCACCGCGTTGTGCACCGCGTCGCCCTGGAACAAGGCGCCCAGGCCCACCAGGGGGTTCATTTCAGCCCCAGCACGTCAAACATGTCAAACAGGCCGTTTTGTTGCCCGGCCAAAAAGCGCACCGCGCGCAAGCTGCCCTGGGCATAGGTGGCGCGGCTGGACGATTTGTGGCTGATCTCGATGCGCTCGCCCGTGCCCGCAAACAGCACTGTGTGGTCGCCCACAATGTCGCCGCCGCGGATGGTGGCAAAGCCGATGCTTGACGGATCGCGCTCGCCGGTCACGCCTTCGCGGGCATAGACGGCGCAGTCTTTCAGGTCGCGGCCCAGGGCGCTGGCAATCACCTCGCCCATTTTGAGGGCCGTGCCCGAGGGCGCGTCCACTTTATGGCGGTGGTGCGCTTCGATGATTTCAATGTCGTAGCCGGTGGACAGCGCCTTGGCCGCCATTTCCAGCAACTTGAGGGTGACGTTCACGCCCACGCTCATATTGGGCGCCATCATGATGGGGATGTGTTTGGCGGCCTCGGCAATCTCGGCCTTTTGCGCGTCCGAGAACCCCGTGGTACCAATGACCAAGCCCACGCCCAGCGCGCGACACACCTGCAAATGCGCCATGGTGCCCTCGGGCCGGGTGAAGTCGATCAGCACTTGGCTGTGTTGCAGGCCCGCGTGCACGTCGGCGGTAATGGCCACACCCGTGTTCTGGCCGGCATAAGCGCCCGCGTCTTGGCCGATGGACGGGCTGCTGGTCACGTCCAGCGCGCCGGCCAGGGCAAACGCGCTGTCGGCGCGCACCGCCTCAATCAGCATC
The DNA here is from genome assembly GCA_945898115.1 of Comamonas sp. lk. Taxonomy (GTDB): domain Bacteria; phylum Pseudomonadota; class Gammaproteobacteria; order Burkholderiales; family Burkholderiaceae_C; genus Allorhodoferax. The sequence continues at coordinate 7,246 of CAMDHS010000117.1, read as the reverse complement.
TGGCCCATGCGGCCGGACGCGCCGGCAATGGCCACCGCGATCGGGCCGGATGTGCTGCCTGCGTGACTTGTTGTCTGAACCATTGAGCCTGCTCCCTCTGTACATCGTTGGCTATAGGCGGCGCTGGACAGCCTCGCGCATGAGGCCGCTCGCTGCGTTCTTATTTAGGTGCTGGTTCCAGCGGCGGATAGGCGCTCACGCTGGGCAAAACGGCGGCCGGGGCGCTTGGGGCGGCAGGCGCCGGGTATTTGGACAAAGCTGCGTCGCTGGCTTCGAGCGGTTTGGGCGCGGCCATGTCTTTGGGTTTGCGCAAGCTGCCCACAAATTCGGCCTCGCTAGGCAGCGGATCGGCCTCGATGCGCTCAAGCCGGTCGTCCTTGAAAAACACAGTCACATGGCGCTCTTGGGGCGCCACGCCCTGGCGCTTGAGGGTGAAGGTGTAATCCCAGCGCTGGGCGTGAAAGGCGCTTACTAATAGAGGCGTACCCAAAATCGACTGCACCTGGGCGCGCGGCATGCCTAACTGCAGGGCCGCCAACTGCTCGCTGGTGACCACATTGCCCTGCACAATGTCCATGCTGTAGGGCGTGACCACCGTGGGTACCGCCAGGCTAAGCTTGTCTAGGCTGCTGCAAGCCGCCAGCGCCAAGGCGGCACTGGCCAGGCCCAAAACAGCCGAGACGCGGCGAACAAAAAAGGAGTGGGTCATGAGGGGAAATGCGGCTGTAAGATCGCGGCATTGTAGCCTCGCCCCTCTGAGACCGCACCGCCATGACCAACATCGACGAACTCAAAAGCACCGGGCTCAAAGCCACCATTCCCCGCCTGAAAATTCTGGAGGTTTTCCATCGCGGCGGACAGCGCCACATGTCTGCCGAAGACGTGTTTCGCCTGCTGCTGCAAGAGCGCGCCGACGTCGGCCTGGCCACCGTCTACCGCGTACTGGCCCAGTTTGAACAGGCCAGCATCCTTAACCGCAGCCAGTTCGAAGGTGGCAAGTCGGTCTATGAGCTCAACGTGGGCCAGCACCACGACCACATCGTTTGCCTGGACTGCGGCCAGGTAGAAGAGTTCTACGACCCCGAAATCGAGCTACGCCAGCACGCCGTGGCCAAGCTCAAAGGCTTCACCATCACCGACCACGCGCTGAGTTTGTATGCCACCTGCAACAAGGCGCAGTGTCCGAACCGCAAGGGGCTGGGGGCTGCAGCCTAAGGGCAACTTACCTGCAAGACCGATTTCGCCATGACCCTCCCACGCCCGCACCTGCCCCCCTTTATCGCGCCCATGCGCTTCAGCGATGCCGACGCTGCACTGGCCCAGGTCATGCGCATTTATGAGGGCAGCATCGCCCACCTGCGCCAGGCCATGCAGGGCTTTTTAGCGGGCAGCGAGATGGACGGCCATGTGCGCGCCTGCTACCCGCTGGTGCGCTTGCAGACCGAAACCGTGTCGCGTACAGGCGGGCCTGAGGGCGCGGGCCTGAGCTATGGTTTTGTCGAAGGCCCCGGCCGCTTTGAGACCACGCTCACCCGGCCCGATCTGTTTGCCAGCTACTACCGCAAGCAGTTCCAGTTGCTGCTGCAAAACCATGGCGTGGAGCTAGAAATTGGCACCAGCACGCAGCCCATCCCCGTGCATTTTTCGTTTGCCGAGAGCGACCATATTGAAGGCACCATGGACGCCACCCGGCGCGCCCGCATGCGCGATGTGTTTGACCTGCCCGACCTGGCTGCGATGGACGACGGCATTGCCAACGGCACGTTTGAGCCGCGCGCGGGCGAGCCGCAACCCCTGTCGCTGTTTACCGCGCCGCGCGTGGACTATTCGCTGCACCGCCTGCGCCACTACACCGGCACGCTGCCCGAGCACTTTCAGAACTTTGTGCTGTTTACCAACTACCAGTTTTATATCGACGAATTCATCGCTCTGGGGCGCGCCGCCATGGCGGACCCGGCCAGCGAATATGTGGCGTTTGTCAAACCCGGCAACTTGATCACCTACCGCGCCGACCCTGCGCCGCCGGGCCGCCCCAAGGCGCAGGACGGCCCCCTCGGGGGGCAGGGAGCACACGCAGTGAGCGACCGTGGGGGCATTCGTTTGCCGCAAATGCCTGGCTACCACCTGGTGCGCGCAGACCGCAGCGGCATCACCATGGTCAACATCGGCGTGGGGCCAGCCAACGCCAAAAACATCACCGACCACATCGCCGTGCTGCGGCCCCACGCCTGGATCATGTTGGGCCACTGCGCCGGCTTGCGCAACACCCAGCAACTGGGCGACTACGTGCTGGCGCACGGCTATGTGCGCGAAGACCATGTGCTCGACGAAGAGTTACCGCTGTGGGTGCCTATTCCGGCGCTGGCAGAAATCCAGGTGGCGCTGGAGCAAGCGGTGGCCGACGTGACGGGCTTGCAAGGTGCAGCGCTGAAAAGCATTTTGCGCACCGGCACCGTGGCCAGCACCGACAACCGCAACTGGGAACTGCTGCCCAACAACCAACCGCAACGGCGCTTTAGCCAAAGCCGCGCCGTAGCGCTGGACATGGAAAGTGCGACCATCGCCGCCAACGGCTTTCGCTTTCGCGTGCCCTACGGCACGCTCTTGTGCGTAAGCGACAAGCCGCTGCACGGCGAAATCAAACTCCCCGGCATGGCCAACCACTTCTACCGCGAACGCGTAGACCAGCACCTGCGCATCGGCATGCGCGCCGTGGAGTTGCTGCGGGCGCGTGGGCTCGACCAGTTGCACAGCCGCAAGCTGCGCAGCTTTGCGGAAGTGGCGTTTCAGTAGCTTAGCCCCTATCCCGAAAGGGGTTGTCACGAAAAATTCATTCGGGCCGTTCACATTCCGTTCCTTTAACCCACGCGTAATAGGAACCAGCATGTCACATGAACTTGACCCGATCACAAACAATTCAAACAACGAACACTTCCAAGAAGTTGTCACCCGCGCTTTCGAAAACCCAACGCGCCGCTCGATATTGCGCGGCGGTTTAGGTCTGGCCTCTATGTTTGCTTTGCCAATGCTGCCAGGTTGCGGCGGCGGCACCACCACCGTCGCTGCGACGGGCAATGTGCTGCCCGCGCTGGCCAGCAGCACTTTGATGAAATTCACTCCAGTAGCTAAGAGCCTTGCCGATCAAGTATGGGTTCCCGCAGGCTACACCGTCAAAGTTCTGCATGCCACTGGCGACACCATGAAAACGGGCGTTGATGCCTACTCCAATGCAGGCACCGACGACGCCGAAAGCTGGGCCAACCGCGTGGGTGACCAGCATGACGGCACTGAAATTTTCTACATCGGCACCGATGGCAAATCCAAAGGCAGCTACACCTACGCCACTGGCGACAAGGCGGTGCTCGCAGTCAATAACGAAAGCTCTGCAGAAGCGCATTTCTTTCACCCAACCGGTCAAACCTCTGGCACTGCTGTCGGTAAAAAATTCGACCAGTTTGGCCAATGGACCTTGGGTGCACGTCCCGCGTCTGAAGCTATTAAAGAAATTTTGATGCACGGTGTCACGCTGGTTGAAGTGAACTTGGACTCTAGTGGCAAACCCACCGGCTATAACGCGACATCGGCGTTGAACCGCAGAATCACGCCTGAGACCGTGATGACTGTAACGGGGCCTGCTGCTGAGCTGGCCAATTTGAAAACCATGATGGTCACCAAGTTTGACACCACGGGCGCCACAACACGCGGCACGCTGAACAACTGCGGCACCGGCATCACCCCCTGGGGCACTTTGATCACTTGTGAAGAAAACTGGGCCACCTACTTCACCATGCCAGCAGGCGCAACTGTGCCCACTGACGCCAAGTTGATCGCCTCTCGCACGCGCTATGGTGTTCAGACCACCGCCACGTCAGCCACGGCCACCACTTCGCGCACGCAAGGCTGGCACACCGTGACCGATGCGGACCCGACATCCCGGTTCGCCCGTTGGAACGTGTCTGCCTCGGGCGCTACTGCAGCCGCTGACTTCCGCAACGAGCCACAAACCTTTGGCTTCAACGTTGAGATCGACCCAGCCAATGTCGCCGCGGCGCCTTCAAAACGCATGGCCATGGGACGCTTTGCCCACGAGGCCGCCGTTTGCGGAGTCCCCGTGGTCGGCAAGCCATTGGCTTTCTACATGGGCTGCGATTCCCGCAACGAATACATCTATAAATTTGTCAGCACTCAAAACTGGTCCGCAGCCGACATCGGCGGTGGCATCGCAGCAGGCGACAAATACCTCAACGAGGGTAAGTTGTACGCTGCCAAGTTCAACGCTACCGGCCAAGGTGAGTGGTTAGAACTCAGCATCAACAACGCTTCGATCAAGGCTGCCTCTTTTGGCTTCACAACCCAAGCAGAAGTCTTGGTGCACACGCGGGTTGCCGCTGACGCTGTGGGTGCCACCAAAATGGACAGGCCAGAGTGGGGCGCAGTCAACCACACCAATGGCGAGATCTACTTTGCATTGACCAACAACAACGCATCGAACAGGACGCCAGAAAAGACCGATGCCGCCAACCCGCGCGCTTACAAAGACAACGACGGCATTCTTCGGGACGGAAATCCGCACGGGCACATCATTCGTTTCAAAGAAATGGGTGACCTAGCAACTGCAACTACCTTCGCCTGGGATATTTTCTTGTTTGGTGCTGAAGAAGATGCACCTGCGGCCAACACGAACATTTCTGGCCTGACTTTTGCCAACTCGTTCTCATCTCCAGACGGCTTGTGGTTTAGCAAGTCCACTGGCATTTGCTGGATTCAAACCGACGACGGCGCCTTCACTGACGAAACCAATTGCATGTTGGTGGCCGCTGTCCCAGGCAAAGTGGGCGATGGCGGTGAATTCACGGTTTCCAACTCCATGACGGTGGCCGGTGCAGTGCAAACAAAAACCCAGGCCACCTTTGTGGGCGGTATCTTGGGCGAGTCGCGCTTGCGCCGCTTCTTGGTTGGCCCTAAGGGTGCAGAAGTTACAGGCATCACCGAGACTGCTGACGGCAAAGCGATTTTCGTGGGCATTCAGCACCCCGCTGAAGAAGCCACAGCCTACAACGACGTCAGCAAAGGCGTATGGCCCACCAATGCCAACAATGGCGTGGGTGGTGTTTACGGTGCAGGTTCTCGTGCACGTTCGGCCACCATCGTCATCACCAAAGACGACGGCGGCAAGATCGGGCTTTGATCTAAGTACAGGCGTTTCAACGGAACGGCGTTTCAGCCTCTGGTGGCCAGGTATCGTACCGTCGAAACTCCCTCCATCGGTAAGGCGGATTCACTGCGTACTCTCATGAGTCGCGTTAGCAATCCACCACGCACGGAGCGATGAAAAAACCCTCACTTGGATACGTCCTCGTGGGGTTTTTTTTCGATTTTTTTCGACCTTGAGATCACGCATCGATGTCTTTTTTCATTCGTTTAGTTCAATTAAATTTGTCAAGAAAATTGGATCAATTCACATGTTTTCATCCCAAACATTTTTATGGCGGTCCTTCGCAGTGCTCACTGTGGCATTTTTTTTGGCAGCTTGTGGCGGTTCAGGTGCGGGGTCCAGTGCCACCACAGTGCCAGGAGCACAGACACCTCCTGTTGCCGGTGCGGTCGTTCTTAAAACCCCTGTTTTGTCGTTCAACGACACGGGCTTGAACGTTAGCGACGGTGTCACCAGCAATGGCTTATGGGCCGTCGAAAGCGCCGGAGTTGACTGGGAATTCTCGCTAGACCAAGGCGCCAGTTGGACGCGCGGTTCAGGCGCATCTTTTGAAGTCAAAGAGGACGGCGCCAAAATGATTTGGGTGCGTGCGCGAGATAACGCGGGCAACACCTCGGAAATCGTGCGCGTCAACTGTGTTCTGGACACCACACCACCTGCGGCTGTGGCCATCGCAGGTCAATCCGAAGGCGCGACTAACACATTCAAATTGTCTGGCATCGAGCCGGGCGCGCGCTGGGAGTATTCACTGGACGAACAAGGCTCATGGACTGCAGGGAAAGGCAGCGCACTCGGTGTGTTGGGGAACCACTTGGGTCGAGTTTGGTTGCGCCAAGTGGACATGGCCGGTAACGCCTCTGTTGCCCAAGGTTTTGACTTGCAAAACCCAAGTTTGCTGGCGCATGAAGCGTCAGGTGAACCTTTGCAACCGAGCATTTTGGCGCCGGGCCTGCAAACCTACCTGATCCATGGTGTGGTCTTGCGCGGTGACGCCGACTATGTGCGCTGGGACATTCCCCAAGGCCAGCAGTTGATGTCGGTCAAGTTAGTGCAGTACGTGTCGGAAGACGCCATTGCCTTTTTTGCTTTGCAGCCAAGCCGAGTGTTCGACGCAGGCTTCGATGTGTCGCGCATGCTGGTTTACGGTCACATGGGGCCCGGCGATTTGGCACGCAATGTGTTAACCACCTTGCCCAAATCAAAACTTGGCGAGGGTGCTATGACGCTCTGGTTTCAGCAAACCGGCTCGCTGCCTACGCGGTACGCGATTGAGGTCATGTTGGCACCTGCGGATTAATGCCCCGTTTGGCACTTTGCGAGCGCTTGCCACGAGCAGCAGTCATTTGGTGCGGCTTAAGGTAAACGTCCAAGCTCATCGAATGCGCCATTTCAAGCCCACTTGGAGCCTGTTGTTTCGTGGCTCATAGGTGCCCCTTTCTTGTTCGGCCGAGGTCACCCAATGAACATCCGAATCGTCCACCCAAGTCCAGCGGGCAAAGGGTTCCAACTCGCCGAGGTCGGCATGGATTTTCTTGCTGACCTGAAGGTAAACACCCCGGCGCTGTTGGTTGGTCACGTCTTGTAGGCGGGTGTTGACTTGTGAAAAGCGGGACACGTGCTCTCCCCACAACAGCCAGCCCGCATCGACTGTCCAGTGCTGCGCGCCGTCGGAATGCCAGCGTACAGGCAACCACACTTGGGTAGACAGGCGGTCATAGCCCCCAAAACCCAAACTGGTGGTGCCGCGCAAAAAATTGGAATGGCTGTGCAAGGCCAGGCCGTACTGCCACTGGGGGTGGGCTGTCGATGCTCTGAGAGCTCGCCAGTAGGTGTCGAGGTTCAGCACCGAGTCCAAACGCCCCGACGGCTCACTGCTGTAGTTTTGAAGACCCAGATGCGCATCAGCTTCCAAGGTGTACGGTCCCAATGTTAGGCTTTTCCAATGCACGCCCAGCTCTGGGCCTTTTAAGTTCATTTGCGGTTCGCTGTAATCCTGCCAACCTGCGCTCAGCTGCCAGGCACCCAAAGCAT
>CAMDHS010000116.1 GCA_945898115.1 Comamonas sp. lk | reverse complement strand
GTACATGTCGGTGGTCAGGCGCGCGATGTCGTACTTGGCGTACAGCGCGTGCAGGTGCTGGCACAGGTCCGCCAGGCCCATTTTTTCGTAGCGCGGGTGCTTTTTGCAGAACTCCGGCAGGATGCGCCACATGGGCTGGTTCTTGTCGTAATCGTCCTTGAACTGCTGCAAGGCTGTCAGCATGCTGTTCCAGCGGCCCTTGGTGATGCCGATCGTGAACATGATGAAGAAGCTGTACAGGCCGGTCTTCTCGACCACCACGCCGTGTTCGGCCAAAAACTTGGTCACGATGCTGGCTGGAATGCCGGTCTTGGCGAATTTGCCGTTCAGGTCCATGCCGGGTGTGACGATGGTCGCCTTGATCGGGTCGAGCATGTTGAAGCCCGCCGCCATCTTGCCAAAGCCGTGCCAATTGGCCTTGACGCTCTTGCCTTCGGCTTTCAGCACCCAATCAGCGGCGCGGCCAATGCCTTCGTCGGCCAGTTTGTCCGGGCCCCAGACCTTGAACCACCAGTCGTCGCCATATTCCTCGTCCACCTTGCGCATGGCGCGGCGAAAGTCGAGCGCTTCGGCAATGCTTTCTTCCACCAGGGCAGTGCCGCCGGGCGGCTCCATCATGGCCGCAGCCACGTCGCAGCTGGCAATGATGCTGTACTGCGGGCTGGTCGACGTGTGCATGAGGTAGGCCTCATTGAACAGGTGGCGGTCGAGCTTGACGGTTTGCGAGTCTTGCACCAGCACGTGGCTGGCCTGGCTGATACCGGCCAGCAGCTTGTGAATGGACTGCGTGGAATACACCATGGCGTGCTTGGGGCGCGCGCGCTTTTTGCCCATGGCGTGGTAGGTGCCGTAAAACGGGTGGAAGGCGGCGTGGGGCAGCCAGGCTTCGTCAAAGTGGATGTTTTCCACATACCCGTCCACCATTTTTTTGACGGTTTCGGTGTTGTACAAGACGCCGTCGTAGGTGGACTGGGTGATGGTCAGCACGCGCGGCTTGACGTTTTTGGCGTCCACGCCTTTGAGCAGCGGATTGGCCGCGATCTTGGCTTGGATGGCGGCAGGCTCAAACTCCTCTTTTGGAATCGGGCCGATGATGCCAAAATGGTTGCGCGTGGGCTTGAGGAACACCGGGATCGAACCGGTCATGATGATGGCGTGCAGGATGGATTTGTGGCAGTTGCGGTCCACCACCACCACATCGCCCGGCGCCACCGTGTGGTGCCAGACCATCTTGTTGCTGGTGCTGGTGCCGTTGGTCACAAAAAAGCAGTGGTCGGCGTTAAAGATGCGCGCGGCGTTGCGCTCGCTCGCGCCAATGGCGCCGTTGTGGTCTAGCAACTGGCCTAGCTCTTCCACCGAGTTGCAGACGTCGGCGCGCAGCATGTTTTCACCAAAAAACTGGTGGAACATTTGCCCCACGGGGCTCTTCAAAAATGCCACGCCGCCGGAGTGGCCGGGACAATGCCAGGAATACGAACCGTCATCGGCATAGTCCAACAGCGCTTTAAAGAATGGCGGCTGCACGCCTTCGAGATAGCTTTTGGCCTCGCGGATGATGTGGCGCGCCACAAATTCGGGCGTGTCCTCAAACATATGAATAAAGCCGTGCAGCTCGCGCAGGATGCCGTTGGGGATGTGGCGACTGGTCTTGGTCTCGCCGTAGACATAGATGGGTACATCCAGGTTCTTGCGGCGCACTTCTTCAATAAAGTGGCGCAGGTTCAAAACCGCAGGGTCTAGGTCCGGGCCCGGGGTGAACTCTTCGTCGTCAATAGACAGGATAAAAGCGCTAGCGCGGCTTTGCTGTTGCGCGAACTGGCTCAGGTCGCCGTAGCTGGTGACGCCCAGCACCTCAAAGCCCTCGGACTCAATGGCCTGGGCCAGCGCGCGAATGCCCAGTCCGGAGGTGTTTTCTGAGCGAAAGTCTTCATCGATGATGATGATGGGGAAACGAAACTTCATCAGGGGGCGCTCCAGCAAATGGCCAGTAAAAATGTGACGAGCGCGAAGTGTAAGGACTTATTACGACGCCCCCGCTGCTTTGCAGCATTTCTGGCCCACAATGGGCACTAGCTCGCCATGTGGCCGCAGGAGGTTTTGCAATGGACGAATCAACTTTTTGGTGGCTGTTGGCCGGTGTGGCCGTGGCCGCTGAGCTAATGACAGGCACTTTTTACCTGCTGATGCTCGCGCTGGGACTGGTGGGCGCCGCGTTGGCAGCCACTGCCGGCGCCTCCCTGACAACCCAAATAGCCGTTGCAGCCGCAGTGGGCGGTGGGGCCGTGGTTTTGTGGCGCTGGCTGAAAATTCGACGTGGCCACCCCACGCCGCCAGCCCAGTCCAACCCCGACGTGAATATGGATGTCGGACAAACCGTGCAAGTTGTCGCTTGGAACGCCGACGGCAGCGCGCAAGTGCACTACCGGGGCGCCAACTGGACCGCCGTACACCGCCCGGGCGTGCAAGCCACAGCAGGGGAACACCGGGTCGCCGAAGTGATCGGCGCCCGTCTTTTGGTCGATAAAACGTAAACAGGGGGTTCTATGGAAATTGCAATCATTCTTTTGGTCATCGCCGTCATCTTTGTCACCCAGTCGATCAAGGTGGTGCCGCAGCAGCATGCCTGGGTCATCGAGCGCTTGGGTAAATACCAGGGCACGCTGACGCCGGGGCTGAACTTTTTGGTGCCATTCATCGACCGCGTTGCCTACAAACACGTGCTCAAGGAAATTCCGCTGGACATCGCCAGCCAGGTCTGCATCACCCGAGACAACACCCAGCTCCAGGTGGACGGAATTTTGTATTTTCAGGTGACTGACGCCATGCGCGCCAGTTATGGTTCGTCCAACTACATCGTGGCTATTTCGCAGCTGGCGCAGACCTCGCTGCGCTCTGTCATTGGCAAGCTCGAACTAGACAAAACCTTCGAGGAGCGCGACATCATCAACGCCCAAGTGGTGGCTGCCATCGACGAAGCGGCGCTGAACTGGGGCGTCAAAGTGCTGCGCTACGAGATCAAGGACCTGACGCCGCCCAAAGAAATTTTGCACGCCATGCAGGCTCAAATCACCGCCGAACGCGAAAAGCGCGCCCTGATAGCCGCGTCCGAAGGTCGGCGCCAAGAGCAAATCAACATTGCCACCGGCGAGCGCGAAGCGTTCATTGCCCGCTCTGAGGGTGAAAAGCAGGCCGTTATCAACAAAGCTGACGGCGAGGCCGCATCCATCACGGCGGTGGCCAACGCCACTGCGCATGCGATTGAGCGCATCGCCAGTGCCATTCGCCAGCCCGGCGGCGAGCAGGCGGTGCAACTCAAAGTGGCCGAGCGCGCGGTAGACGCCTACAGCCGCGTGGCATCAGATGCCAAAACCACGCTGATCGTGCCTAGCAATATGACTGAGGTATCTAGTTTGATTAGCTCGGCCATGGCAATGGTGCAAACCGCCAAGTAAGCGGCTTGCTCCCGTGAAAATACGGCTCCCGCTTTCTTATTCAGCTTGGCATCTGGGCAAATTGCGCAAGCCGTGCAAATCGAGCGGGTGGGGCCCTTCGCCAAGAGCGTGCACTGCGGTCTAGGCGAAGGGCCGCCGGGCCTACAGTTCCGACGGAAATGCGTTCTCGAGCGCCGCTTCGACCCACTGGTTTGAGGCGGTACTTATCTGAACCAAGTCTTCAACATCCAGAACCGGCACCACCTTGCAGCTCATCCACGGCGCGAATTTGGATACAAAAGATGCGATGGTTTTGGGGTCACTGGTCTCGCAATGAACGTAGCCGCTGTCATTTTCCAAGGTATGGACAAAAGCCAGAATATTGAAATCTTTTTCAGGCTTCCATTGATTGAACACTGCAATTAAAGCGGTGTCGCTCTCCAAATAAGCCTCAAAATTCAGACCAGCGAGCCTTATTTTGTATTCAATCATGTATTTCATATTAATTCCTTAATATTTTCATCCAGTAATATTATTGTCGAGATACCAGTGAAGTGCGCGCTAGTTCGAAGGCTTGATTGGCTTCCAGATAACGGTCAGCAGCATAAGGGTGCATATCAGCCAAAAAATCGTGCTCAATGGGTCACCAAAAATCTGGAATTGCAAATCACCCACTTTTGCGGCAAACGGGGTTCCCAGAAAAGCATCCGCCTGGACGCTCATGGCTTGGCCGGATGCCTTAATGGATTGCAAACTCTTGGTGGCGGAATGCAGAGCGAACATACGGCTGGCAAAGATGACCATGCCCTGCCAAATCACAAACAAGCCGAAACCTGTGACGAGCACTTTGGCTACTACCGTGCCCTGCGCGCCTTGCACCCGAACCGCGAACCGGAAAGCGACCCAAAGCAAAAAGAACACTCCCATGCTGAATATGGCGTTTTGTATCAATGCCATTTGCATCAAAGTAAGAGTTTGGTATTGGTCCATGGTATTTCTTTCATTGGTTGAATAAAGTCTTGCGATCGAATGAATGAGGGCGCAGGCGCCATATATTGGGCTGCGAGGTCATCAGCGTGTCCTTGCCCTGGGATCACGATTTTTTCGGAGCTGGTCGCGCAATGATCGCCAAGCGACCCATTACCCGCCACATTAATTCAGGCATTTGTGGCGCCACCCCTCGCACCGGGGAGCGCTTGCATGCAATGCTGCGTGGAGAATTAAGTACGGGTGAGGTAACTTGCCATTCGCGCTCCTTTATTTGAACTATTCGTCAAAAACATTCAGGAAAATTTACTATACGCATTCAACTGGTTTTAAGCAACATAAATGCGATTTAAATAAAAATATTATTTAAGCTATGACTACAAATTTAAACAACAAAGAAAAGCAGACCCGGGGACTTTTCGCATTCAGGACTTCCCGCCCCTGGGGTTATTCTTTGCTTCTTGTAGAGCTGCCTCTAAGGGATTGAAGTGCAAAAAGACGCGCAGGCGCCACCTTTGCATGACGAGAGGCATTAACTAAGGAAAATAGCTAGGCGCAGGAAGTAGACCGAAAGTGGGGAAGTTCCGCAGAATGACGAATCAGAAAAAGAAAAACCCCAAGTAGATCAACTACTTGGGGCTTCAATTCTGGCGGAGAAGGCGGGATTCGAACCCGCGGAGGGTTTTACCCCTCGCACGCTTTCCAGGCGTGTGACTTAAACCGCTCATCCACCTCTCCAGAGCCATCGAGTTTAACCTGCAAACGGGCTTGTTTCTGGCGGGGCCGAGGTTTGTGACACTTGTTGCCCGCGATCAGGATGAAAAATGGCCACTTGCCGGAGTTTTTCCAAATGTCCGACGGGCTATGGGGAGATCGCAAGTTTCAGCCCCAAACCGGCGCTAGCTGCGCAAATTCAGGTCCTTGCGGTCAATGGCGAAGCCTTGCGCGGTATAGGTTTTCCAGCGCTGGCGGGCCTGCTGGCGGTCGTCTTCGTCCAGGCTGACCACTTCAATGACACGCGGGTGGCGCTCGAAAGCCTGGGGCATGGCCGCACCCAGGTTGACCAGCACACCCAGCGGTGCACCACCAGGCCCCAGGCCGTCGTCGGCCAGCACCACCGGGCTCAGGGCCAGGGCTTGGGCGGGGGCGCTGGCAAAGCAGTGGGGCAAAAAATCGGTGGCCGCGTTGCTCCACAGTGCGGCATCCAGGCGCTGCAGCGTTTCTGTGTCGGCCAGCACCAGCACGCGCGCGCCGGTGCCCACGGCCTTGCGCAGCAGGCGCACGGCGTAGGCCACTTTGTCGGGTGCGCCGAAGTGGAAAGCGACCTCGGTCACCGCCAGGCTCACTTCTCCGCAGCCTGGGCCAGCAAAAACTCAACCAGCAGGCCCACGGGGCGACCCGTGGCGCCTTTGGCGGCGCCGCTTTTCCAGGCGCTGCCTGCAATGTCTAAGTGCGCCCAAGGGAACTTTTCGGTAAAGCGCTGCAAAAACTTGGCCGCAGTGATGGCGCCACCGGCACGCCCGCCGATATTGGCCACGTCGGCAAAGTTGGATTTGAGGCCTTCGGCGTATTCCTCGTCCAGCGGCAGGCGCCAGCACAGGTCTTGCGAGCGGTCTCCGGCGGCGGACAAACTGGCCGCCAGGCCGTCGTTGGCGGCAAACATGCCGCTGCGCACCGCGCCCAGAGCCACCACGCAGGCGCCGGTCAGGGTGGCAATGTCCACCACGGCGCGCGGCTTGAAGCGTTCGGCATAGGTCAGCGCGTCGCACAGCACCAAGCGGCCTTCGGCGTCGGTGTTCAAAATCTCAATGGTTTGGCCGCTCATGCTGGTGACCACGTCGCCCGGCTTGACGGCCCTGCCGTTGATCAGGTTTTCGCAGGCCGGAATCAGGCCCACCACGTTCATGGCGGGTTTGAGCAAGGAGAGGGTTTTGAAGGTGCCCAGCACGCTGGCTGCGCCCGACATGTCGAACTTCATCTCGTCCATCTCGCCTGCAGGCTTGATGGAAATGCCGCCGCTGTCAAAGGTAATTCCCTTGCCCACCAGCACGGTGGGCGCCTTGCTCTTGGGCGCGCCGCTGTAGCGCAGCACGATAAAGCGCAGCGGCTGCTCTGAGCCCTGGGCCACGGCCATGAAAGAGCCCATGCCCAGTTTTGCCACTTCTTTGGGCCCGAGCACCTCGCAGCTGATCTTGGCGTGCTGGGCCAGCGCTTGTGCGGCCTCTCCCAGATGCTGGGGCGTGGCGTGGTTGGCTGGGCGATTGGCCCATTCTTTTGCCAATTCGACGCCAGCCACGATGGCAACAGTGCGCTCGAAGGTGGACGCAAGTTCAGGCGCATTGCGTGCGCCAATGGTGGCTTTCTGCAGGGTACGCGCCTGCGGTTTGGACTTGGTGGCGGTGTAGCTGTACGTAGCGTCCGCAACCGCAGTCACGGCAGCCCGCACGGCGTCTTCTTGGGCGGGAGCGGCAAAACAGACCACCAGCTTCTTCAAAGCAGGCGATTTGCCCGCAGCCACTGCTGCCAATACGGCGGAGCGGGTAGCGCGTGCGCCGCCATCTGCCACCTGTGCCAGCACCACGCGCACTGCGGCGGCCTGGAGTGGGCGGTACAAAGCCAGGCATTTGCCAGCGGCGGCCTCTAAATCGCCCGACTTCAGGGCGCTGCCAATCAGCGTGGACAGATCGTCCTTGCCACCCTTGAAGTCCTTGGGCACCAAAACCACCAAGAGGTCAGTTTTTTCGTCGGCGGCGCCAATCAGATCGAGGGGTTTGAGTTCAAAGTTCATAATTCAGCCTTTCAATCGTTTCAATGTTATTCCATTCCTCCCTTCGCAAAGAACTGGCCCGCACTTTTGGCGCAACGCTGGTGGTGCTGGTGACGGTGGTGATGACCATGACCCTGATCCGCACCCTGGGCGAGGCCACGCGCGGCGTCTTTAACCCGGCCGATGTGTTGATCATCATGGGCTACACCGTGCTGTCAGACCTGCCCACCATCCTGTCGCTGTGCCTGTTTATTGCGGTGGTCACGGTGCTCACGCGCATGTACCGGGACAGCGAAATGGTGATCTGGTTGGGCAGCGGACGGGGGCTGGCGTCGCTGCTGCGGCCGCTTTTGCGCTTTTGCTGGCCAATTTTTGTGCTGATCTTTGTGCTGGCCTTTTTGGTGCTGCCCTGGGCCTTTGGCCGCATTGAAGACTTGCGCGACCAGTACGAAAAGCGCGGCGACATGGCCCGCATTGAGGCCGGGCAGTTTCAGGAATCGGCCAGTGGCGACCGGGTTTTCTTTATCGAGCGGGACGAAAAAGACAAGCTTGCGGGCACGCATGTGTTCATGGTCACCCGCGAGGTGGGCAAAGAAACCATTACCTCTGCGGCGCGCGGCACGGTGCAAATTTTGGGCAATGACCAGTTTCTGGTGCTCGAAAACGGCCAGCGCTTGGAAAAAACCGAGGGCAGCGCCGCTTTAAGCGTCAGCACTTTTGAGCGCTACGGCGCGCGCGTGGGGGCGGACAACACGTCGGCACGTTCGTTTACGCCGCCTAGCACCCTGTCGGCCATCACGCTGCTGGAAAGCCCCACACCGCGCAACAGCGCAGAGCTGGCCTGGCGCTCGGGCCTGTTTTTGGCGGCGGTCAATCTGGTGCTGATTGCCCTGGCGGCGGCAGGCGCCAACCCGCGCTCTGGCCGCACGGCCAATATGGCGTTTGCCTTTTTGATTTTTGTCGTCTATTTCAACTTGCTGGTGTTGGGCAAAAATTGGGTGGAGACCGAACAAATCTCGCTGGGTGGCTATTTGCTGGCGCTGCATGGCGGCGCGCTGGCGCTGGGCTCGCTATGGCTGACCGCGCGCCACCTGCAGTGGACGCTGCCAAGCCTGCGCGGCGCACCAAGGCCCAAGGCGTGAAGACGGTTCGCAAGCTCTTGTACCGCGAAGTGTTTGTGGCGGTGGCAGCGGTAACGCTGGCTTTTATCGCGCTGTTTTTCTTTTTTGACTTTGTGGACGAGCTGCAATCGGTGGGCCGCAGCAACGCGCTGGGCTATTCGGTAGCGCAGGCGCTGGCCTATGTGGCGCTGATGGTGCCCAGCCATGTGTATGAGCTGCTGCCTATCACCGTGCTGATTGGCACCATCTTTGTGATGGCGCGGCTGGCCAACAGCTCGGAATTTACGATTTTGCGCACCAGTGGGCTGGGGCCCTGGGCGGCGCTGCGCCTGCTGCTGGTGATGGGCCTGAGCTTTGTCGTATTGACCTTTGCCGTGGGCGACTACTTGGCGCCACTGGCCGACAAAACTGCGCAGCTTCTCAAGGCGCAGTTTCAGGGCCGCATTACTGTGGGCAAGACGGGCGCCTGGATCAAGGAGCGCCAGCCCTACAGCAGCTTTTCTGTGAACGTGGCGTCGCTTGCCAGCGATTCCAGCATGAAGGGCGTGCGCATTTTCGAGCTGAACAACCGGGGCGAGATTGTGTCGCTGACTGAGGCGCAAAGCGGCACCTTTGGCCCGGGCGACTCCTGGCTGCTGAGCGACGTGCGGCGCACCGAATTTGTGGTGCCCGACTCTGGCCCAGCGCGCGCCGTGAGCACCCAACAGGCGACTTTTACCTGGCCAAACAAGCTCAGCGCGGAGATGGTGTCGGCTGCTGTGCTGCGCCCGGACCGCATGGGCACGATTGACCTTTTCCAGTACATGCGCCATTTGCGCAACAACGGCCAGTCGGCGCAAAAGTACGAAATCCAGTTCTGGAAAAAAGTGTTTTATCCGCTGAGCTGCCTGGTGATGGTGATGCTGGCC
>CAMDHS010000115.1 GCA_945898115.1 Comamonas sp. lk | reverse complement strand
TTGTCCAAGGCCGAACTGACCGGTGAATGGGAATACAAGCTGGCGCTGATGGAGCAAGGCAAGCTCAAGCGCGAGGTGTTCATGGCCGAGATTGCCGCCATGACCGAGCGCCTGGTGCGCAAGGCCAAAGAGTACGACCGCGACACCATCCCCGGCGACTACGCCACGCTGTACGCGCCCTGCCCCAACTGCGGCGGCATCATCAAAGAGAACTACCGCCGCTACACCTGCACCGGCAAAACCGGCACCGAGGACGGCTGCGGTTTCTCGTTTGGCAAATCGCCCGCTGGGCGCACGTTTGAGCTGGTCGAAGTCGAGAAGTTTTTGACGGACAAAAAGATTGGCCCGCTCGATGGATTCCGCAGCAAAGCCGGCTGGCCGTTTACCGCCGAGATGGTGATCAAGTTTGACGAAGACACCAAGAACTACAAGCTCGAATTCGACTTTGGCGACGACAAGGCCGGCGAAGAATCAGGCGAGCTGATTGACTTTTCGCAGCAGCAAAGCCTGGGCGCCTGCCCCAAATGCGCTGGCGCGGTCTACGAGCATGGCAAAAACTACGTCTGCGCGCGCTCGGTGCCCACGCTGGCGCAGGCCACGCCGAGCTGCGACTTCAAGAGCGGCCAGATCATCCTGCAGCAGCCCATTGCGCGCGAGCAGATGGAAAAGCTGCTGGCCACCGGCAAAACCGACCTGCTCGACAAGTTTGTCAGCATGCGCACCCGGCGCGCCTTTAAGGCCATGCTGACCTGGGACGCCGAGGCCGACAAGGTGAACTTTGAATTTGCGCCAAGCAAGTTCCCGCCACGCAAGACCGCTGCTGGCAAACCCGTGGCGGCCCCAAAGGCGGCGCCTGCCGCCAAGACGCCAGCGGCAAAGACGGCTGCCAAAAAAGTAGCGGCCAAGAAAGTAGCAGCTAAAAAAGTACCCGCCAAGAAGGTGGTAGTGAAAGCCGCCGCCAAAGCCCCGCGTAAAGCCAGCACCGCCACCGGCCTGCAACCCAGCGCGGCGCTGGCCGCCGTGATTGGCGACGTGGCAGTGGCCCGCACCGAGGTTATTCGCCTGCTGTGGGACTACATCAAGGCCCAGGGCCTGCAAGACCCGACCAACAAGCGCGCCATCAACGCTGACGCCAAGCTGCTGGCGGTGTTTGGCAAGGCGCAGGTGAATATGTTTGAGTTGGCGGGGATTGTGGGTAAGCATTTGGGCTGACTTTTGCCGTCTGATACGGCGAGTTACCCGACTATCCGTCATCGGGAGCTTTTCCCCCCCTATCCCCCCGACCCCCTTTCCACCCCCGCGGGGTGGAAAGGGGGAGCTAACAGCCACATTTGGTTGCTTCGCGCCGGCTAGGGCACCACCGGGAGCCGCACGCTGGCTACAGGCAGTGGCCATTGGTAGGAGCGGCGCCTCGCCGCGAATCTCTGCTGCAGTGGCAAGGCCCAAACCCCGAAGCCGTCGCGGCGACGGCGCCGCTCCTAAGTGTCGCAGGCAGACCCACAGTTGTAACGCCGGTAGTAGGCTAGCCGTAGCGAAAAAACCAAATGTGGCTGTTGGCCCCCCTCTCTCGCCCGCTGGGCGAGAGAGGGGTTGGGGGAGAGAGTGGGCAAGCAAACACAACAATGCCCAAACGTCAGCACAACCCATCCGCCACTGGGCGCAAACCGCTTTGATGCGCTAGCATCACACATCACTCTGAAAACAAGGGCACCAACACCATGCGCACCACCCTGGACATTGACGACGACGTACTTTTGGCCGCCAAAGAACGCGCGCGGCACGACAAAACATCGCTAGGCCAGACCGTAAGCGCGCTGGTGCGCCGCGCCTTTCAGGCCGATGCGGCGCTCGCGCCCCAAGGTCCGATAGCAGATGCACCGCACAAGGTGTCAGAGCGCCTGGCTCACTACGGCATCAAGCCCCTGCCTACGCGCGGCGGCGTGGTGAGCAACGCCCTGATTGACCGATTGCGCGATGCCGAAGGCATTTGATGCGCGCGCTGCTCGACGTCAATGTACTGATTGCGCTGCACGACCGCGACCATGTGCACCACGAGCGCGGCGCGCTGTGGCTGGAGGCCAACATCGAACACGGCTGGGCCAGTTGCCCGCTCACGCAAAACGGCTGTCTGCGCATCATGTCGGCGCCGCAGTACAGCAGCCCGCAGCCTTTGCCCGCGCTAGTGCGCATGTTGACGGCATCCACACAAACCGCGTTTCACGCCTTTTGGCCGGACGAGGCGAGTATTTTGGACGCGCGCACTTTTTCGCACGACCGCATTCACACCGGGCGCCACCTGACTGATCTGTACCTGCTGGCGCTTGCAGTCCAGCGTCAAGGGCGGCTGGTAAGCTTCGACCAGCGCATTCCCTTGAGCGCGGTGGTTGGCGCAGGCCCGCAACACCTGGTGGTGCTCTAAAGGCGCCGCCGCACTAGCGCCTTTTTGGGGCTTGCCCCAACACCTGGTAATTGAATGAACTTCACCGAAATCGACGACGACTCTGAGCACAGCAGCCATACCCCGGCCCAGCGGGCCAAGGCGGCATCGCGCACCACTTGGGTAAGCGTGGTGGTCAATCTGGTGCTGTCCACCGTACAAATTGTGGTGGGCGTGATGGCCAAGTCGCAGGGATTGGTGGCCGACGGCATCCATTCGCTGTCTGACCTGGTGGCCGACTTTGTGGTCCTGCTGGCCGGCCACCACAGCCAAAAAGACGCTGATATGGAGCACCCGTATGGGCACCAGCGCTTTGAGAACGCGGCGTCTTTGGTGCTGGGCTTGCTGCTGCTGGTGGTGGGCGTGGGCATGGTCTGGTCGGCGGTGGTCAAGCTGGAGGCGCCCGCGAGCATTCCCACGGCGCATATTTCGGCCCTGTGGGTGGCGCTGGGTGCGCTGGTGGCCAAGGAGTTGCTGTTTCGGTACATGTTGCAGGTGGCCAAGCTGGTGAAATCAAGCATGCTGGTGGCCAATGCCTGGCATGCGCGCTCGGACGCGGCGTCTAGCCTGGTGGTCAGCTTAGGGCTGATTGGCAACCTGATGGGCTACCCGCTGCTGGACCCGATTGCAGCGCTGATCGTGGGCCTGATGGTGGGCAAGATGGGCTGGGGCTTTGGCTGGGACGCGCTGCACGACCTGATGGACCGCGCGGTCAATGAAGAAGAGGTGGACGCGATCCGTGTCACTCTACGCGAGACCCCGGGCGTGGCCGGCGTGCACGACGTGCGTACCCGCAAAATGGGCGACATGGTGGTGGTGGACGCGCACATTGAAGTGGACGCCAACCTCACCGTCGAACAAGGCCATAACATTGCCGTGGCCGCACGCTCGGCCGTAATGCGTCGCCACCGCGTGCTCAACCTCATGACCCACGTAGACCCGGCGCACCGCCACGACGCGGACCACGACGCCGTACTCCATTAACCCCCCTTTTTTTCTTTGATCGGCGTAATCCATGCACCGGACGATTTTTGATACACCGGTGGTCAACACCGTGCTGCGCGGCCTGTCCCTGGCAGTTTTAAAGCTTGCGGGCTGGAAGGTTAGCGGCCAGTTGCCCGCTAATGGCCGCAAATGCGTGATGATCGCCGCACCCCACACCAGCAACTGGGATTTGCCTTACACGCTGATGGTGGCCTTTGCCCTGCGCCTGAACATTTACTGGATGGGCAAAGAGCAGATTTTCAGGCCGCCGTTTCGGGGCCTGATGATGTGGCTGGGCGGCATTCCGGTGCGCCGCGAGAGCGCCAACAACGTGGTGGCAGCGTCCATCGAATCGCTGCAAAGCGCCGACGGCCCGGTGCAACTGGTGGTGCCGCCTGAGGGCACGCGCAGCAAGGCGCGCTACTGGAAGACCGGCTTTTATTACATCGCCGTGGGCGCCCAGGTGCCCATCGTGATGGCCTATATGGACTACGAACGCAAGATCAGCGGCCTGGGGCCGGTGTTTGAGCCCACCGGCGACATTGAGGCCGATATGGTGACGATCAAGGCCTTTTACGCGCCGTTCAAGGGCAAGAACCCCGACCAGTTCTAGGCCCGTGGTGCAGGCGTGGTTCAGTGCTTGAGCGCCTGGCTCGAAATCAGGATGCGGTCGGTATACGCAATCGCCAGCGCGCTGAGCAAAAAGGTAATGTGGATGATGGTTTGCCACATCAGCACCTTGACGTCGTAGTTGGCGGCGTTGATAAAGGTCTTGAGCAGGTGGATAGAGCTGATGCCGATGATGGCCGTGCTGAGTTTGACCTTGAGCACCGAGGCGTTCACATGGTCCAGCCACTCGGGCTGATCGCGGTGGCCCTCAAGGTTCATGCGGCTGACGAAGGTCTCGTAGCCGCCCACGATCACCATGATCAGCAGGTTGGAGATCATGACCACGTCAATCAGCGCCAGCACCACCAGCATGATCAGCGTCTCATTGAGCGCGGTCAGCGGCGCGCTGCTCTCGTAGCCCATGCTGGTCACCAGCGCCTGCAACGCAGTCTGATTACCAAACGCGGCTTCGAGCAGATGCACCAGCTCCACCCAAAAATGGAACACGTACACGCCCTGGGCTGCGATCAGGCCCAGGTACAGGGGCAGCTGCAGCCAGCGGCTGGCAAAAATCAGCCGTGGCAGGGGCCGCAGGGGCGCCGGTGGTTTGGACGAGGCCATAAGTACAAGCCTTAGGCGCTGACCACGCGCACCATTTCAAGGCACTTGTTCGAATAGCCCCACTCGTTGTCGTACCAGCTCACGACCTTGACGAAGGTGCCGTCGAGCGCGATGCTGGCGTCGGCGTCAAAAATCGAGGTGCGCGCGTCGCCACGGAAGTCGGTGGCCACCACTTTGTCTTCGGTGTAACCCAGCACGCCTTTCAAAGCACCTTCGCTTTGGGCTTTCATTTCAGCGCAAATCTCGGCCAGGGTGGCGGCGTTATTGAGTTCGCAGGTCAGGTCCACCACCGACACGTCGCTGGTGGGCACGCGGAAAGACATGCCGGTGAGCTTTTTGTTGAGCTCAGGAATGACCACGCCCACGGCCTTGGCAGCACCCGTGCTCGAAGGAATGATGTTTTCCAGAATGCCGCGTCCGCCGCGCCAGTCTTTGTTGCTGGGGCCGTCCACGGTTTTTTGCGTGGCGGTGGCTGCGTGCACCGTGGTCATCAGGCCGCGCTTGATGCCCCATTTGTCGTGCAGCACTTTGGCAATGGGCGCCAGGCAGTTGGTGGTGCATGAGGCGTTGGACACTATTGCTTGCCCGGCGTAGGTGGCGTGGTTGACGCCATAGACAAACATGGGCGTGTCGTCTTTGCTGGGGGCCGACAGAATCACTTTTTGGGCGCCAGCGGCGATGTGCTTTTCGGCCGTGACCTTGTCCAGAAACAGGCCGGTGGCCTCGATCACCACGTCAGCGCCCACATCGGCCCATTTCAGGTTGGACGGGTCGCGCTCTTGCGTGAGGCGGATCTTTTTGCCGTTGACGATGAGTGCACCGTCTTGCACCGAGACCTCGCCCTTGAAGCGCCCGTGCACGCTGTCGTACTGCAGCATATAGGCCAAATAGTCGGGCTCGAGCAGGTCGTTGATGCCGACGATTTCGATGTCCGAGAAGTTTTGCACCGCAGCGCGAAACACCATGCGGCCGATGCGGCCAAATCCGTTGATACCTACTTTGATGGTCATTTTTTCGTTCCTGGAAAGTTGAATTTCGAGATTGTTTTATTACTTGCGCTGCAGCGCGGCTTGCACCGTGTCGGCCACATTGGCTGCGGTAAAGCCAAAGTGTTCAAACAAGACGGGCGCTGGTGCCGATTCGCCATAGGTGTCGATGCCGACCACGGCGGCGCAGCCGTATTTCCACCAGCCGCCGGTGGAACCCATTTCCACCGCCACGCGGGGCAGGCCTGCGGGCAAAACCTGGTTCTTGTAGGCGGCGCTTTGCAGGTCATAGGTGGTGGTGCTGGGCATAGACACCACGCGCACCGCAATCTTGCGCGTGGCCAGCAGGGCTTGGGCTTGCAAGGCGAGCTGCACTTCGCTTCCAGTGGCGATGATCACCGCCTGGGCTTTTTTCTTCAGGCCCACTTCTGAAGGCTCGGCCAGCACATAAGCACCTTTGCTGATGGCGTCGAGGCCGCAGGCGTGGGGCGCGGTCGCGCTATCGGCCTTGGGCGCGTACAAAATATTTTGGCGCGACAGCAGCAAGGCCGTGGGCTTGTGCGTGTTTTGCAGCGCCACGGTCCAGGCCACAGCGGTCTCGGCCGTGTCGCCCGGACGCCACACGTCCAGGTTGGGAATCAGGCGCAAAGATGCAGCGTGCTCGATCGACTGGTGCGTGGGGCCGTCTTCGCCCAGGCCAATGCTGTCGTGGGTGAACACATGCACCACCCGCAGCTTCATGAGCGCGGCCATGCGGATGGCGTTGCGGCTGTAGTCGCTAAAGGTGAGGAAGGTGCCGCCATAAGGAATAAAGCCGCCGTGCAGCGCCACGCCGTTCATGATGGCGGCCATGCCGAACTCGCGCACGCCATAGTTGATATGGCGCCCGCCCTGGCCAGCTTCGTTTTTGACCACGGCACCGGCCGCGTCAAAACGCAGATTGGGGGTGGATGGTGTGTTGGTCAGGTTCGAACCGGTCAAATCGGCCGAACCGCCTAGCAACTCGGGCAAGGCGGCGGTAAAGGCTTCGAGCGCGATCTGCGAGGCTTTGCGGCTGGCCACAGTTTGCGCCTTGGTGTGGGCGGCGATCACCGCGTCCACGGCGGTTTGCACAAAATGCTTGGGCAGCTCGCCGCTGACGCGGCGTAGCAGCTCTTTGGCCAACGCAGGGTGGTCTTTTTTGTAAGCTGCGAACTGGTCTTTCCAGGCTTTTTCACGCGCTTTGCCAGCGGCCTTGGCGTCCCAGTCGGCGTAGACCGCTTTGGGGATGACAAAAGGCGCCGAATTCCAGCCAATGGCTTCGCGGGTGAGTTTGATTTCGTCAGCACCGAGCGGCTCGCCGTGGGCCTTGGCGGTATTGGCGCGGTTGGGGCTGCCTTTGCCAATCGCTGTTTTGCACAAGATGAGCGTGGGCTTGTCGCTGCTGGCTTTGGCGCTGGCAATTGCCGCAGACACGGCAGCGGCGTCGTGGCCGTCCACGGCGGCAATCACGTTCCAGCCATAGGCGGCAAAGCGCTGCGCTGTGTTGTCAATAAACCAAGGCGCGACCTGACCGTCGATCGAGATGCCGTTGTCGTCGTACAGGGCAATCAGTTTGTTGAGCTTCCACGCACCGGCCAGAGCGCTGGCCTCGTGGCTGATGCCTTCCATCATGCAGCCGTCGCCCAAAAACACATAAGTGTGGTGGTCGACCACGGTGTGGCCTTCGCGGTTGAATTCACTGGCCAGCAGCTTCTCTGCCAACGCCATGCCCACGGCGTTGCTAATGCCTTGGCCCAGCGGGCCGGTGGTGGTTTCTACGCCCGGGGTCACGCCGACTTCGGGGTGGCCTGCGGTTTTGCTGTGCAGCTGGCGGAAGTTCTTGAGCTCGTCCATCGGCAACTTGTAACCCGTGAGGTGCAAGAGCGCGTAAATCAGCATGGAGCCGTGGCCGTTGGACAGCACAAAGCGGTCGCGGTTCAGCCAGTGCGGGTTCACCGGGTTGTGCTGTAGGTGCGTGCCCCACAAAGCCACTGCCATATCGGCCATGCCCATGGGCGCGCCGGGATGTCCGGAGTTGGCAAGTTGTACTGCGTCCATGGCAAGCGCACGAATTGCACTTGCCATTTGCTGGGAATTGGCCATGGGATCGACTCCGAGTTGTAGGTGTAAGAAGGGGTGCGCCCGTGCTGACCTGCCCGTGCACGCCGCATATTTTAGCGGTGCGTCCCTTAGTGCACTGGCGCCGCGCTGGAGGGCACCACCCGTATCGGCACAAACAGCTTGTAGCCCTGGCGGTGCACTGCCTTAATGCTGGGCTGGTCGTCCAGCAAGGGCGCGAGCTTTTGGCGCACGCGGCTGATGAGTTTTTCGATGCGTACCTTGTTGGCATCTTCGTCCAGATCAGGGTCACCAAAAAGAGTGCACAGGCGCGCCAACGACAAGATGCCGCCAGCCAGCGCCAAGGCCTGCAACAAGGCGGACTCGGACACCGACAGCGCGGTGCGCCGGCCCTGGGGGCAGGTCAGCGCCAGCTGGGCCGGGTCGAGCAGCCACTCGGGCGCCAGGCGCTCGGGCTGCAGGCGGCGGCACAGGTTGCGCAGCACGGCAGCGAGCTCATCGGGCGAGGCGGGTTTGGTCAGGTACACGTCGGCGCCCGAGTGGTAGCCATTGGCCCGGTCGCTGGGCATGACACGCCCTGACAGGATCAGAATGCCGATGTCCGGAATCGCGCGGCGCACGCGCGCGGCGATGGAAATGCCGTCCTCCACCGGCAAATTCAGGTCCAGCACCAGCGCGTCAGCCGGGCGCAGGGCCAGTTCGGTGGTGAGCGCCTCGCCGTCTTCCACACCGCGCACTTCAAAACCCTCAAAGTTCAGGTATTCGCACAGTGCCTCTCGCACGGAGACGTTGTCTTCAACAATGATGATGGAATAGGGTCGGTCGATCATGGTGTATTGCACAAAAAATCATTTTCTTTAAAATTTAGTGATTCTGACAATAACTCAAAAACTTGCTTGATCCATAACAAAACTAAAAACAATCTTCGGCCCCCCGCGCGCCAGGCGAATTTCGCTTTGCATTTGCCGCGCCAGGTTTTGTGACAGCCACAGGCCCAGGCCCGTGCCAGACACCTGCGTGGCTGATGGCGCGCGGTAGTAGCGCTCAAACACCCGCGCCGGATCGGGCGCGCCGCTGGGGCCCTGTTCGTTGTGCACCGCAAATTCGATGCAGTTGCGCCCTGCCTGCTGCACCGCGCTCAATTGCAGCAGCACCGCACTGCCTGCGGGCGCATATTTCAGGGCGTTGGCCAACAGATTGCGCAAAATAGTGCCCAGAAAGTGCGCGTCGCCCCGGCAACTGGCGTAGCGCAGCGCCTCGGGCGCATAGACCGTGTGGATGCGTTCTGCCGCGCCCGGCACGGTGTGGCGCAGGCGGTCCAGCGTGTCCGCCAGCACTGGTGCAATCGCCACTTCATCGGCAGCCACGGCCAGGGCGCCTGCTTCGAGGCGGTCGATGTGGCCGCAGTTCTCCACAATCTGGCCAATGGTGGCGGTGGCGCTGTGCATGCGCTGCGCCCAAGCCGCTTTTTGCGCTTCATCCAGCA
>CAMDHS010000114.1 GCA_945898115.1 Comamonas sp. lk | reverse complement strand
ACCGACACCGTCACCTTGGGCGGCAGCGCAGTAGGCGTCTTCGCAAACAAGAACGTGGGCACGGGCAAGACCGTCACGGTGACAGGTAACACCATCAGCGGCACCGATGCTGCCAACTACGCACTAAGCCAGCAATCTGGTTTGAGCGCGAACGTCACCCAAGCCAGCCTGTCGGTCACCGGTCTCACCGCTTCTAGTAAGACTTATGACACCACCACCACAGCAACGCTGGGCGGCACGGCCAGCGTAACTGCGCTCAGCGGTGACACCGTCACCCTGAGCGGTACCGCAGTGGGCGCCTTTGCAAACAAGAACGTGGGTACCGCCAAGGCTGTAACTGTGACGGGCAACACCATCAGCGGTGCGGATGCAGCCAACTACGCACTGAGCCAGCAATCTGGTTTGAGCGCGAACGTCACCCAAGCCAGCCTGTCGGTCACCGGTCTCACTGCTTCTAGTAAGACTTATGACACCACCACCGTCGCGACGCTGGGCGGCACGGCTACCGTGGCGGCACTGGCAGGCGACACAGTCACTCTGGGCGGTGCTGCAGTGGGCGTCTTCGCCGACAAGAACGCAGGCACGGGTAAAACCGTCACTGTGACCGGCAACACCATCAACGGCGCCGACGCCGCCAACTACGCCTTAGTGCAGCAAAACGGATTGATCGCAGACATCAACGCAGCACCCGTAATGAACGATATTTCGGCTTTTATTGATGCCAATATGGCGGTTCTTTCGGCGCCAGCTGTAGACGTCTTTGTGGCGCAAGAACCGACTAAGGCCGTCTTCAAGCCAGCCGATTTGAAGCTTGCCAACGCAGTTTTGGTCGATGGAACCGTTAGAAGTTCGGGGGTAAAAAGCGGCGCAGTCATGTCAAACGCGGAAAGCGGCTTCAATTTTCCAACGGGTTTGCCGCTAGAAACCTTACCCGTCAACAATTTAGCGTCGTTGCCAAAAGTTTCCGTTCAGGTGCTGCGTGCGCCTTCGGCTTCTGAAGATGGACTTGTCGAGGTATTTGTGCCAAAGGAGGTCCAGTCGTCTAACGCAGGCTTCGCCTTTGCGCTGCCAGCTTCGATCCTTGCGAACACGACAGCGGCCACCGCAAGTTCAGCGGATGGCAAGGCCTTGCCTGACTGGTTGAAGTTTGACCCCGTACTCAACACATTCACTGCTTCGTCCGCTTCTGCGGACGATTTTCCGCTGACAGTAGTGCTCACCAATAACGGCGTAAGCATCACAATTTTGATCAGCGCGTTGCCCTTAGCGACGGTGTAGTCCTCCCCGGCTTCAGACCTCGCGGCTGACCTTGATCCGGATTTCCGCAACATCCCAGCCCTTGGACCGCAGTTGCGCCATCAAAGCGGGGAGTAACTGGCGCACTTTGGATGCCACGGCGTTGTTGTCCACCACCAGGCACCAGACAGCGTCCTCGACAGCCCCGGCCTTGACGCTTTTGCGCAGGGTGGCGGGTAAAAGCGGGGCCACGCAGCGCAGGCGCGCGGTGGAATCGGCCGCAAGTTCTGACAATCGCGCTAAAGTCGGGGACTGTTGGGTGGCTTGCAACACGGTCCAGGACCGGGACGGGCGGCTTGAGTAATTCATTAGGGGACTGCGCGCATGCAATTGATTATCACGGATCCACGCCTGTCGAAAAGCTACGTACTGCAAATCAAGGGCCCGGCGCTGACAGCCACTTTGGCCGGACTTTTTCTGGCCGTGACGCTCATCTCTGCTGGTATTTACCACTGGATTTTGCTAAAGGGCGCGCGCGAGGGCTGGCCCGTGATCAGCTCAGTCATGCGCCTGGTGGTCAAAGACGAGTTTGACCAGCGCGACCGCTATATGCGCGAAAACATCGAACTCATGGCCAAGCGCATGGGCGAGATGCAGGCCAAACTGCTGCAAATGGAGTCCCTGGCCGAGCGGGTGTCTGGCTTGGCTGGCCTGGATCCGGCTGCTGTCAAAGTCCCGCCAGGGCAGGGCGGCGCGCTGGTGTTGGGGCGTGACATGACGATGCAAGAGTTGCAAGCCACTTTGCACCAGATCGAACAGACCACCGGCCAGCGCAACGACATCATGACCGTGATCGAGTCGCGCTTGTTTGAGCAAAAAATCAAAAAAATGATGATTCCTACGCGCTCGCCCATACCGGACGCCAGCACTGGCTCGGCCTTCGGCTGGCGCATTGACCCGTTTACCGGCCTGTCGGCGCTGCACGAGGGCCTGGATTTCCCTGCCAATGTGGGCACGCCGATTTACTCTGCCGCAGGCGGTGTGGTGGTCTCCCAAGAGGTGCATCCGCAATATGGCAACCTGATTGAGATCGACCACGGAAACGACTTGCTGACCCGCTACGCCCACATTTCACGTGGCTTTGTAAAAAAGGGCGATTTGATCAAGCGCGGGCAAAAAATTGCTGAGGTGGGCAATACCGGGCGCTCCACCGGGCCGCACCTGCATTTCGAGGTGCTGGTGCGCGGTGTAGCGCAGGATCCGCAGAAATTCCTGCGCTTGGGCGCGGGCCCGGCTTCGCGCACCGCGCAACGTTAAAATCCTCCCCTTATTGGTAGCGGCTGCGGCCTGACTTGCGGGCGTATCGCCTTGATCGCTGCCATACCACCTTGAACACCGACCACCAAAAGGACTGCGCTGTTCTGTGACCCACGAGGGTTGCAGGCCGGTCTCGTACCCATGCCATTTACATTCCTGACCAAGTTCTTTGGAAGCCGCAACGACCGTTTGTTGAAGCAGTACCGCACCACCGTAACGCGCATCAACGCGCTGGAGCCGGGTTTTGAGGGCCTGACGGACGAGGCGCTTAAGGCCAAAACGGCCGAGTTCAAGGCACGGGTTGCGGCAGGCGAAAGCCTGGACGCTGTTCTGCCCGAGGCATTTGCAGTCGTGCGCGAAGGTTCCAAGCGCGTCATGAAAATGCGCCACTTTGATGTGCAGATGCTAGGCGGCATGTCCTTGCACCACGGAAAAATCTCGGAAATGGGCACTGGCGAGGGCAAAACGCTCACCGCCACGCTGCCGGTCTACCTCAATGCGCTCACGGGCAAAGGTGTGCACGTGGTCACGGTCAATGATTACCTGGCCAGCCGCGACGCGCGCTGGATGGGTCAGTTGTACGAATTTCTGGGTCTGACGGTAGGCATCAACACCCCCAACGTGCCGCGCGAGGAAAAGCAGGCCGCCTACCGCGCCGACATCACCTACGGCACCAACAACGAATACGGCTTTGACTACCTTCGCGACAACATGGTCTATGAGGCCAAAGACCGGGTGCAGCGCGGTCTGAACTTTGCCATCGTTGACGAGGTGGACTCCATCCTGATCGACGAGGCGCGCACGCCGCTCATCATCAGCGGCCAGGCCGAAGACCACACCGAGCTGTACATCGCGATTAACACCGTGGTGCCTGCGCTCAAGCGCCAGGAGGGCGAGCTCGATTTGCGCACCGGCGAGGGCGTTATCACCCCTGGCGACTTTACGGTCGATGAAAAGTCCCAGCAGATTGTGCTGACCGAAGACGGGCACGAGAGTGCGGAAAAGCTGCTCGCAGGCCTGGGACTGATCCCGATAGGGTCGTCGTTGTACGACCCAGCCAACATCACGCTCATGCACCACATGTATGCGGCGCTGCGGGCCAACCACCTGTTCCACCGCGACCAGCATTACGTGGTGCAAGAGGGCGAAATCGTCATCGTGGACGAATTTACCGGGCGCCTGATGACCGGGCGGCGCTGGAGCGACGGCCTGCACCAGGCGGTCGAGGCCAAAGAGGGCGTGTCCATCCAGGCAGAAAACCAGACCCTGGCGTCCATCACCTTCCAAAACTACTTCCGCCTGTACGGCAAGCTCTCGGGCATGACCGGCACGGCTGACACCGAAGCCTACGAGTTCCAGGAGATTTATGGCCTGGAAACCGTGGTCATTCCA
The DNA here is from genome assembly GCA_945898115.1 of Comamonas sp. lk. Classification (GTDB taxonomy): domain Bacteria; phylum Pseudomonadota; class Gammaproteobacteria; order Burkholderiales; family Burkholderiaceae_C; genus Allorhodoferax. The sequence goes on along the minus strand of CAMDHS010000114.1, from coordinate 5,284 downwards.
CCGAACCGCCTAAGCCGCCGCGAAGACCAGCTCGACCGCGTCTACAAGACCACGCAAGAAAAATACGTGGCCGCCATCGACGATATTCGCGAATGCTATGAGCGCGGCCAGCCCGTTCTGGTGGGCACCACCTCCATCGAAAACTCGGAAATCATCGCCGAGCTGCTGGTCAAAGCCGAGCTGCCGCACCAGGTGCTCAACGCCAAGCAACACGCCCGCGAGGCCGATATCGTGGCCCAGGCCGGACGCGCCAAGATGATCACCATCGCCACCAATATGGCCGGTCGCGGCACCGACATCGTGCTCGGCGGCAATATCGAAAAAGCGCTGCAAGAAGCCCAGGCCGATGAAAGCCTGGATGACAACGCCAAAAGCGCCAAAGTGGCCGCTATCAAGGCCCAATGGAAGACAGACCACGACGCGATCACCGCCCTGGGTGGCCTGCGCATCATCGCCACCGAGCGCCACGAGTCGCGCCGCATTGACAACCAGCTGCGTGGCCGCTCCGGCCGCCAGGGTGACCCAGGCTCGTCGCGCTTTTACCTGAGCCTAGACGACGCCTTGATGCGCATCTTTGCCGGCGACCGCGTCAAGGCCATCATGGAGCGCCTCAAAATGCCCGAGGGCGAGGCGATTGAGGCCGGCATCGTCACCCGCAGCATCGAGAGCGCCCAGCGCAAGGTCGAGGCGCGCAACTTTGACATGCGCAAGCAGCTGCTCGAATACGACGACGTGTCCAACGACCAGCGCAAGGTGATTTACCAGCAGCGCAACGCGATTCTGGACGCGCAAGACCTCAACGCCCAAATCGCCTCCTTGCGTGAAGGCACCTTCCAAGACCTGGTGCGTGCCTATGTGCCCCACGAGTCGGTGGAAGAGCAGTGGGACGTGGCCGGTCTGCAAAAGCTGCTGGCCGACGAGTGGCGCATTGAGCTTGACCTGGCTGGCACCATTGCGGCCGCCCAGTCGATTACCGACGAGGACATTCTGAACGCCGTGACCGAGGCCGCCAACGCCGCTTTTGCGCAAAAGATTGAGCAAATCGGCGCCGAGAGCTTTACCCACTTTGAGCGCATGGTGCTCTTGCAAACCATAGACACCCAGTGGCGCGACCACCTGAGTTCGCTGGACTATTTGCGCCAAGGCATCCATTTGCGCGGCTACGCACAAAAGCAGCCCAAGCAAGAATACAAGCGCGAAGCCTTCGAGCTGTTTGGCCAGATGCTCGACGCGGTCAAAAACGAAGTAACCAAAACCCTGATGACGGTGCGCATCCAGTCCAACGAACAGCTCGACGAGGCCGCACAGGCGCTAGAGGCGCGCGGCGAGAACATCAGCAACATCACCTACACCGCGCCTACTGAGACCGGCGAGGCCCAAACCACCGAAGCCGCCCCTGCGGCGCCAGTTGGCGACGCCAACCTGTTTGCCCGGGTGGGACGCAACGAGCCTTGCCCTTGCGGCAGCGGAAAAAAATACAAGCACTGCCACGGAAAACTCGTCTGAGCTCGCACCATGCCCGTCAACCTGCCCGCACCTGACCCTTCCACCCTGTTCCCTATTGCTGGAGTGCGCATCGGCGTCGTCGAAGCTGGCGTGCGCAAGCAGGGCCGCAAAGATGTGTCTGTGTTTTTGCTCGATGCGGGCAGCAGCGTGGGCGGCGTCTTCACCACCAACCGCTTTTGCGCCGCGCCGGTGCAAATCTGCCAGCAGAACCTGGCCCAGGGCGCCCAAATCCGGGCCATGGTCATCAACACCGGCAATGCCAACGCGGGCACCGGCACCGACGGCCTGGCGCGCGCCCGCACCACCTGCGCCGCGCTGGCCCAGCGTTTGCAGATTGACGCAAGCCAAGTGCTACCGTTTTCGACTGGCGTGATCATGGAGCCGCTGCCCAGCGATCGCATCATTGCCGCGCTGGACAACGCCATCGCTGCGGCCCGCGCCGACCGCTGGCTGCAGGCGGCCGAAGGCATCATGACGACCGACACCGTGCCCAAGGCCTTTGGCGCCCAGGTGCAGATTGGGGGCAAGACCGTCAGCGTCACCGGCATCAGCAAGGGCGCGGGCATGATCCGCCCCAATATGGCCACCATGCTGGGCTTTATCGCCACCGACGCCTGCGTGCACCCCGACTTAATGCAACCCTTGGCGTTTGCGCTGGCCCAGCAGTCTTTCAACTGCGTCACCGTGGACGGCGACACCTCCACCAACGACTCGCTGGTGGTGGTAGCCACCCACCAGGCTGGCCACGCACGCATTGATTCCCTGAGCAGCCCCGAGGGCAAGGCCCTGTTTGCCGCCCTCTTGGGTGTGGCGCAAAAGCTGGCCCACGCCATCGTGCGCGACGGTGAGGGCGCGACCAAGTTCATCACCGTACAAATCGACGGCGGCGCTAGCTCGCAGGAATGCAGCAAGGTGGCCTATGCCATTGCGCACTCGCCGCTGGTCAAAACCGCATTTTTTGCCAGCGACCCCAATCTCGGGCGCATTCTGGCGGCCGTGGGCTACGCTGGCATCGACGATCTGGACCAAGGCGGCATTGAGCTGTTTCTGGACGACGTGCACGTGGCCACCAAAGGTGGGCGCAACCCCGACTACCAAGAGGCGGACGGCCAGCGCGTCATGCGCCAGAGCGAGATTGTGGTGCGGGTTGACCTGGGTCGCGGCAGCGCCAGCCACACCGTGTGGACCTGCGACCTGAGCCACGACTACGTCACCATCAACGCCGACTACCGGTCTTAAAAGGGAATTCGCGTGGCTGAAGACCGTTTTGCCCCTTTTCTGGCGCGCGCCGTGCAGTTCATGGAGCGGGTTGAATCAGCCTTGCGCCAAGACATCGAGCAGCCCGACTGGAATAAATCCATCGCCTTTTTGTACCGCAAGCGCGTGTCCGGCCAGGGCTATCTGGTGCCGGTGCGCCAGGTGGGCGCCATGCGGCTCGATGACCTGAAGGAAATTGACGTCCAAAAAGAGAAGATCGCCCGCAACACTGCCCAGTTTGTGGATGGGCGGACCGCCAACAACGTGCTGCTGACTGGCGCACGGGGCACCGGCAAGTCGTCTTTGGTGCGGGCATGCCTGAACACCTATTGCGAGCAGGGCCTGCGCCTGATCGAGGTGGACAAGGAAGACCTGGTCGATTTGCCTGACATTGTCGATATCGTCGCCCAGCGCCCCGAGAAATTCCTGATTTTTTGCGACGACCTGAGCTTTGACCAGGGCGAGCCCGGCTACAAGGCGCTCAAATCGGTGCTGGACGGCTCGGTTTCCGCCACCTCGGCCAATGTGCTGATTTACGCCACCAGCAACCGTCGCCATCTCTTGCCCGAATTCATGGCCGAGAACCTGACCTACAAACACACCGAAAGCGGTGAGGTGCATCCGGGCGAGGGCGTGGAAGAAAAAATCTCGCTCTCCGAGCGCTTTGGCCTTTGGGTCAGCTTTTACCCCTTTACCCAAGACGAATACCTGCACATCGTCGCCCAGTGGCTGCAGGCGCTGGGCGTGCCCGCAGCGCAGGCGGCGCAGTCGCGTCCCGAGGCCCTGATTTGGGCGCTGGAGCGCGGCTCGCGCAGCGGCCGCGTCGCCTGGCAGTTTGCCAAAGACTTTGCCGGGCGCCACGCGCTGGACTTCAACGCCGGTTCATGAAGTCTTCATTGCGGGTGGCTGACCCCGAGATTGCCCGCCACGGCGGCGCAGACCGACCCGAGGTGCAAGTCGCCGTAGGCGTGCTGATACGCGAAGACGGCGCTTTTTTGCTCACTTCGCGCCCGGCGGGCAAGCCTTACGCCGGTTACTGGGAATTTCCCGGCGGCAAGGTGGAGCAGGGCGAATCTACTTTGGACGCATTGCGCCGCGAGCTGCATGAGGAACTTGGCATCGACGTCAGCACCGCCACTGCGTGGAAGGTCGAGGTGGTGGACTACCCGCATTCGCTGGTGCGCCTGCATTTCTTCAAGGTAACGGGTTGGAGTGGCGCGCTGCAGATGCGCGAGCAGCAATCGGCCGAATGGGAAACGCTGCCGGTGCGCGTTAGCCCGGTGTTGCCGGGAACGGTGCCGGTGCTTGAATGGTTGGCGGCTGAGGCGAAAACAGCGAAAGACTGAGCGCTTTGAGGATGGGTGGCGGTGCTTTGGTGCACCGTCTTTAGGCGTTAATGAATAGGCCCGTGTTCCAGTTGCATGTCGTCTGGTTTGTCCACGGCGGGTAGCCTGAACTCTTCGCTGGCCCAGGCCCCCAAGTCCACGCCTTTGCAGCGCGCACTGCAAAACGGGCGGTAAACATTGGACGGCGCATATACGCTGGGGCCTTGGCAGCCCGGGCATTTCACCAGTTTGACGCCTTCTTTGGCCATGTCTCAGACCCGGCTCAGGCGCACAAAGTCAGCTCAAACGCGATATCGGCGGTGTTGGGATGCACCCGGTCATGCACCGACTGGTGCACAAAGCGGATCGACGCCACCAAGCGGTTGGCACTGATTTCCGGAATGGCACCCAAGGCGGGGTCCAGGGCCAGGCGCAAGAGCTGAAAGGTACGGCCCTGGGGCAGGTTTTGCTGGAACTGGCCGCCCATTGCGACGATTTTCTGGGGCGAGCCGGAATCTCGCAGTAGTCCGAGCAATGCCTTGATCGCGTTGGACAGGGGCAGCAGGGTTTCCACCCAGCCGCACAGGTCGCTACGGCGTTGTTCTGAAGAATGCTGTTGCCAGGCGTAATAAGCCGGCAGGTCAAAATTGCAGGTGCCGCCGGGAATGCTGGTGCGGCTGCGCAGGCTTTTGAGCCACTCGTTTTCTTCCAGTGACCGCCCCAGCTTGTTGGGGGCAATGTTCAGTGCTTCAATGCAGGCGCTCAGCTGTTCGACCAGGTTTTCCAGCAGATTGGCGGCAATATCGGGGTTGCCACGAAAGTTGCACATGATCTGGCGCTGCCGATCGAGATCTTTGAGCACATCGGTTTTAAGCTCGGCTCGGGCGCTAACGCTCAACACTTCAAACAAGGTGACCAGCGCGAAGTGGTGATCGAGCTCGTGTGGACGGTCAATCAGGGCGAAAAGCCGCTCAAATAGCTGTTCCAGACGCAGATAGGTGCGAATTTTTTCATTAAACGGGTATTCGTAGAGTATCACGCGCAATTTTCCAGTGCGGGGATCATAGCCCGAACTGCGGTCCCAATTGCTTCAATTCGCCCTCGATTTCAAACAAGTCCCGGCCTTCATTGAAAATAACGAAGTCGGCTGCCTGCAAGCGCTGCGCGCGTGTACTTTGCGCTGCAATGATGGCCTG
>CAMDHS010000113.1 GCA_945898115.1 Comamonas sp. lk | reverse complement strand
ATGATTTACGTCACCCACGACCAGGTCGAGGCCATGACCCTGGGTAACCGCATTGCGGTGTTCAACCAAGGCCGTATCGAGCAGGTGGGCGCGCCGCTGGAGTTGTACAACCGCCCGGCCAATACCTTTGTCGCCACCTTTATTGGTGCGCCCAAAATCAACCTGATTCCAAAGCCTGCGGACGGGGCAAGCGCTGCGCACCAAGGCCTGTGGACCGCGCTTGGCGGCGCGGACTGGGGCAAAGCGCAGCACAACGGCGTGCGTCCAGAACACCTGCAAGTTAGCACGGATGGCGCGGGCGTGAGCGCCACCATTGCGCTTGCCGAGCACCTGGGCGACGCGTCCATCCTGCATGTTCGGGTGGAGGGTGTGGCTGAGTTGCTCAAGGCCAAGGTGAGTGCAGAACACAGCCACTACCAAGGCGGTCAAACCGTGGCGATCAGCGCAGACCGCCCTTGGGTGCTGGCGTTTGACGCGGCAGGCCAGCGCATCTAGCGCCCATGCGAGGCCTCTCGGGGGCAAACCAGCGGGCCGCTAGGCCTTTACGTAAGTAGCAATCGCCCGCGCGGGCAGTGTGGCGGCGTAGTGCGCATCCCCCAAACGTATAGCGAAATCAATCGCTGATCCGCTGCGGTTGAGCGCCACCACGGCCAGCGAGCCGTCGGGGTTGCTAAAGGCACAACATTCCAGCGCCTCTAATGTGGCGGCACACAAAATGCGCCGGGCTCCGGGCCTGATAAAGCGCGAGAAGTGGCCCAGATAGGCATACGAGTTTTGGTACAGCAGCGCGTCTATCGCCACATCGGCCAGCACCGGGGCGCTGCACAAATTGCCCACGTGATTGGGGCCGCCGGTGTGGTCAAGCAGCAGGTTCCAGTCGATCCAGCCGACCGTCCAGTGGTTCAGGTCCTGGATGATGGAGCGGGCGTAGCGTTCGCCTAGCTCCCACTCGCCGGTGTGCGGGCCGCCTTCTTGGCAGCCTTCGGTAAACAGGAGTTGTTTGTCGGGCCAGGCGTCGTGCACCATTTGCACGTGGTCAAAATGGTCGCCGCAGTACCAGTGAAAGCCCGCGCCCCAGACGTATTTGGCGGCCTCGGGGTCGCTATAGACCACATCAGCGCGTTCTACCAGGCGGTCGCGGTTGTGGTCCCACACAATAATTTTGATATGCCCGAGGCCGGCCGCGTGCAGCACTGGCCCCAGGTGGTCGCGCACAAAGTCGCGCTCTTCTTCGGCGGTGTAGATGCAGCTGTCCCAGCGTTGCACCGCCTCAGGCTCGTTTTGCACCGACACGCCCCAGATCGGCACGCCCTCGGCCGCATAGGCCTCGATGAACTTGACGTAGCAGCGCGCCCAGGCGTCGCGGTACTGGGGCAGCAAATGGCCGCCTTGGTTCATCTGACCGTTGCTCTTCATCCAGGCTGGCGGGCTCCAGGGGGATGCCAGCAACTGCAGCGGCCGACCCGCCACCGCTTGCGCCGCCTGAATCATGGGCAGCAGTGCTTGGCGGTCGCGGTCGATGCTAAAGCTGTGCAAGTCCACGTCGCCCGGCACATCGGCGTGCGCATAGTTGCCCAATGCAAAGTCGCAGCTGTTCATGTGCACGCGGCACAGGGTGTAGCCATGGCCGTGCTCAGGGTTCGGGTCAAAGTAAGCGCGCAGGAGCTCGGCCTGGCGAGCCAGGCTCAAACTGCGCCAGGTGAAGGCAGCGGCTTCGGTGAAAGCGGCGCCAAATCCTTCCAGGGTTTGGAAGGATTTGGCGGGGTTGATGTAGAGGCTGGCGGCTGAGGCGAGCGTCGAACCGCCCTGCAAAGCCTGCTGCTTACACAAGCTCAATGCACCAGACTGCGCGCTAACAAAAGATTGAAACATGTTCCATCAGTTGCGCGCCGCACTGCGCGGTAGCAATTTCACTTGGCGTAATAAATGGCATCCAGGTTGATCTGCCTTGTTTGCCCTGCCGTGTTTCCAGTTTCGGAATAGATGTCGGCAATGATGAAGCGGTTGAGCAAGTAACGCAGGTCAATATTCGCGTTCACTGCCTTGAAGGCTGTCAATGGAATGACCACGTTGCACCAGGCTCCGGTGTTGCAATAGCCATAGCTGCCATTGTTCAACGTTACATAGGCTTGGGCGCCGCTGCGGTCATCGGTATCGGTGCTGATACCAATCCTGATGGCACCGACATACTGCGTTTTCACGCTGAAGTTCAAGGTCCCTGCGGCGGCGAAGGCTGACAGGTTGTCCGTGCTGCTGGAGTCCGAATGCGACAGCAGACCCCAGCCATAGCTGGCCGGGTTGGGGATGATGGACAAACTGGGTGTGCCGTCGCTGTTGCCCGTCAGGTCCGTTGCGGTGTCATTTTCGTTGCGGGTTGCGGTGCCACCATCGAACGCATCCCATTGAATGTCGGACGTCAAGGCGGATGCCCGGACCTCGCCGCTGGGTGTTGCGCTGGCGTAAATGGTGTAGCGGTTTGCCGTAACTGCGGTCTTGGCGACGGGAGCCTGGAAAAACACGGCATCGCTATCGGCATACGGGGTCGTACCAGTTTTGTACTCGTAGACCCACGTCGAGCTGGGGGCATTTTTGCCCTGGACTGCATAGCGAGCCTGGCGGTTGACGTTGAACAATCCCCACTTATCGTCGCTGCCCTTCCAGGGCTCGTCAAAGGCTTCAAAGTAGATGATGTTTTTTGGGCCCGGCGCGGTGGCGGACGCATCCGCCCAGGCCAGCAAGCGGTCGTAATACATCTTCTGGTTGACAGGGCTTGCCAAGAATTTAAAACGATCGGTTCCGCTGGGGTCTGCGGCTCTCCAGCCGGTTTCGCCGATGATGATGGGCATTTGCGATTTGCCTTTGGAGTCCATATAGGCTCTGGCCAGGGCATAGTCTTTTTGGGTCTTGCCCACCGCTGCCGTCATCATGGCCGCAGCGGTGCTTTGGCGCGAATCCCAGTCGGGCCAAGCATCGCTGTCGCTGTAGTTGCTGTAGTAGACGTCTTCGATGGCGTAGCTGTGGATGGACGCAAAGTCGATCTGCGCCAGCACCTCGCTGATTTGGTTGGCCGCAGGGTGGTGTGGCAACTTACCGGCAAATACAGCGTAGTTGTCGTCCGTGGTCACTGGCTGCGCTATTTGGCTGCGCACCGACTTGAGGTATTTGGCCAACTGGCTAGAAGATATCTGCACAAAAGACCAGTCCACCTGCGTCTCGTTGCCCACGCTGACGGCGACAACCGTGCTGGAATAAGCATTGGCCAGTGCCACGCCGCGCGCGATTTCCTCTTCATTACCGGCCATGATGGCTGCCTTGGCGCTGGCGCTCAGGCTGGTGTCGTATTCAAAGCTGTTGACGTACATGCCCAACATGACCTTGAGGTTGATGTTGTTGGCTGCGATCACCCGCAGGGTGCGCACGGCGACTTTCTCGCTGCTGTCGAATATGCGAATCAAGCCAAAGCCGCTAGCAACCAGCAAATCCAGGTCTTGCTTAACCATGGCGTCGGTGATGACTTCGTTTTCCCGGTCGCCCACACTGGTGGCGGTACGGTACGGTGAATAAGCCACCGCCCGCAGGGTAGAGAAATTCGATGGAAGCGCCCGAAGAGCGCTGGCACTGACCCCGTTGTCAGTGGTGGTGCCCCCGCCGCCGCAGGCGATCAGACCGACCGCAGCAAGACCAACCAGGGAAGCAAGCCGCAGCCGTGTATGCCGGGCAATGAACGTGAAGATGGAAGAAAAGCGCATGGCGGAACTCATATCGGTGTTGTTTTAGAACGCGTAAACCAAGCCAAGCGTGAGCCAGCGGCCGTCTTGTGCAATGCGCGAGTCCACGTTGGTGAAAGCTGCGTGGCCTGGCATGGACAGTGGCGCCAGGCCCTTGTAGGCGTAGTGCACCAAGCCAAGTGTTGACTCAAACATCAAGCCGCCGCCCAGATCGTAGTTGGCACCAAATGTGTTGATCAGCGCGGAATTGCCCTGGCCGCGCTGGCTCGGGTTGTTGGTGCTGGCCGTGCCCAGGTGCACCATACCGGCATACAAGACCCAAGGGCCAGTGCGGTAGCGCCCGCCTAAGAGCACATCGCAAGAACTTGCTGAGTAGCCGGTGTAGGCGGTGTTGCTGAAGTCGGCGTTAAAGGCTGTGGTCCAGTTGCTGGCTGGGGAATAGACAGAATTGGCGCCGCTCCAGTAGTTGTAGCGCAGGCCGCCGCTGACCTCAATTTGCGAGCTCGCCTGGTAGCGCGCCATCACCATGGCGATGTTTTGCTGCGTGCCCTTGAGCTGAGCGCCCGTGCCTGAGCCGTCGTATTGCAGGCCGGTATCGTCCGCCGCAAAAGGCGTTACGCCGCTAAAAGGCGCGTGGCCCCAGGCGCCGGGGCCGCCATTCTTGGCGTCTTGCAACATGGCGTCCACCACCAAGTCGCCCTGGTGGTATTGGACATATAGCTCCCAAAACGCAGGCTTGAGGCGTGTGAAATTGGTGTTGCCCATGTCATAGCTGGCTTCCAGAAACAGGTCGCCCCCGGCCACGTCCAAAATGGGCGATCCCACCCGCACTGCGTTAGCCAGCATGCCGTAGCCCGCGCCGCTGGACGACCAGGCCGAGGCCAGACCCACATTGGTGCCGTAGGGATAGTCCGCCACGCTCCAGCTGCGTGTGGTCATGGAGCCAATTCGCACGCTGCCCCAGTCTTCCTGGCTGAGCGCAATATTTTTCTCGTACCAGTAGTCGGGCACATCGACGGTGCCGCCGTAGCGTGTCTCAGTGGCATCGGCAACGCCATTGACCGTGCCTTGGCGCCAGCGCTGGCTCAGCAAGGCGTTCACTTTGTAGCCCCCGCCGATGTCGCGCTTGTATCCAAGGTAAGGCTGCACCTGCCAGTTGGTCAGGGTGGCGTCGCCATACTGTTTGCCGGGGATGATGGCGTCCGACGAGCGCACCTGGCGGCTGGCGCCGGTTGCGGCCACCTGGCAGTTGTCGCAATAACTGCCTTGCATTGTGGTGGTGACTTCAGCAAAACCGGTGAGGCTGTACTCACCGTTGGGGCCAAAGTCGAGCGCCTGACTTGCAAGGGGCAGCGTCAATGCAGCCATAAGAACCCCAGCTTTCAAGCCAGGGGCGCCACGGGAGGATGTTGGTTTCGGATTCATTGGTATGAAATGTTGGGCTTCATGAAAGCGCTTTCAGGCGCATTTCAATAATCTCCTTTTTTCGCCCGTCTGGGCATGGTGTTTTCCCTAGGTCAGGGAACTATTTTTTATATTTTTCAGTCGCGGAAGCCAAAAATCCAAAAAACAGGGTATTCCCTAGGTTGCCCCCAGATGTCTCCAAAAAGAAAGCGCTTTCATTATGATGGGCAGCAATTTGAAAACCCTTCAGGAAAACCTATGGCCGCCCGCATCCCGCCTTTCATCGCATGTTTTGTTGCCGCCGGACTGGCACTTGCAGCCAGCGCCCAGCCCGTAAAACTCGGCGCCGGCAGCTACTTCTTGGCGCCCAAAAGCGGCGACCGCACGGTCCCTAAGGCCGCGCTGCGCACCGACGCGCTGCTGCCGACGGCGGCGCAGTCGTCCCAGTGGTATTCCACCGTGTTGTACAACCCAAAGCCCGAGGCCTTATTTGTACAACCCATCACGGTGCGGCCCACCGCGCAGGGGCTGGAATTTGTCTACCCCAGCAAAGAGGTGGTGCCCACCGAGCGGCGCGACACCGTTATCCAATACCCCCACCGCAAGCCACTGCTGATCTCGCCCGTGGCGTTTGAAGTCGGGCAATCCAAGATTGCCAAGGTGGGCGACTGGTCGGTTGATATTTCGATGGCGCGCGGCGCGGACGACATGGTGGCTACCGTGGCCCACGGCAGCCCGTTTGCCCAGGTGCAAATCAGCCGGGGCGATGTGCGCCTGCGCTTGCCCAGCGCGGGCGAGCGCTTTGACAAGGGCGGCGACGCCCGCACCCTGGCCCTGCGCGTGGGCGGCAAGGCCTACGCGCTTTTTGGCCCCACGGGTGGAAGCTGGGAACAGGTGTCCCCCACCGAATGGATCGGGCGCCTGCCCGCGGGCAAGGGCTATGTAGCCACCGCCGCCCTGCCCGACGACAAGGCAGAAACGGTAACTCTGTTTGGCCGCCATGCCTATGCATTTATCCAGGGCACGCGGGTGGACTGGGCTTATGACGCCGCGCGCAGCCAGGTGCAAACCACTTTTAGCGCCAGCACCAAGACCATGGAAGGGCCAGACAACGGCCCGCTGCTGGGCCTGTATCCGCACCAGTGGTTTAACAACGTTTCAGTGCAGCCACGGTTGGGCGCGGCCTACGACACCGTTCGCGGCCAGGTCAAGCTGCTGGCCGCCTCGCAATTCACCACCACCACCACCTACCAGGGCTTTGTGCCCTTTTGGCCCGGCGTATCCGAGGGCCCGCGCAGCGGCGACTTGCGGGATGTGATGAAGGCCGACCAGCGCAACGCCCGGCGCATGATGCTAGAAGAGGGCAAGGGTCCGTACTGGCAGGGCAAAGGCCTGCAGCGCATCCTCAAGCTCATGGACGTGGTGGAACAGCAAGGCGACCTCGAAGGCCGTGACCGACTGCTGACCATGATCAAAGGCCGCTCCGAGCAATGGCTCAAGGGCGAGGGCAACACCTACTTTCACCTGGACAAAGACCAGGGCACCGTGGCCGCCTACCCCGAAGAGTTCTTTACCGTTGAGCAGCTCAACGACCACCATTTCACCTACGGCTACTGGATTCGCGCTGCCGCAGAGATTGCCCTGCGCGACCCGGCCTGGGCGGCCAAAGAACAGTGGGGCGGCATGATTGACATGCTGGTGGCCGACATTGCCACCACTAAGCGCGCCAGCCCCGAGTTTCCGTTTTTGCGCAACTTTGACCCTTATGAGGGCCACTCTTGGGCCTCGGGCATTGGCATGGGCGAGATGGGCAACAACCAAGAGTCTTCGTCAGAGGCCATCAACGCCTGGGTGGGCCTGATCTTGTGGGGCGAAGTGCACGGCAACAAAGCCCTGCGAGATCTGGGCCTGTACCTGTACACCACGGAGGCCAACGCCATCAACCACTACTGGTTTGACATCCACCACCTGGTATTGGCGCCGGAGTACAAAAACATCGAGGTCAGCATGTTGTTTGGCGGCCAGTATGCGCACAACACCTGGTGGATTGACGACCCGCGCCAGATCAAGGGCATCAACCTGCTGCCCATTACCACCGCGTCTGCCTACCTGGCCACCGACCCCGAGTTTGTGAAACGCAACGTGGCTTCACTCAAGCCCGAGATTGCCATATTTGAAGCCCGGGGCAAGCGCGTAAACCCGCCCGACATTTGGCAAGACCTGTTTGCCAAATACCTGGGCCTGGCCGACCCGGCGGCCGGTTTGGCTAGCTGGAATCGCTGGGGCTCATTTGAGCTGGGCGAAACCCGCAGCCACGCGCTGCACTTTATGCTCAGCCTGCAAGAAATGGGTACGCCCGACCTGAGCGTCACAGCCAACACCGCGCTTTACAGCGTTTTCAAACAAGCTGATGGGCGCAAAACCTATCTGGCCTACAACGCAGGCAGGGCACCGCTGGACGTGGCATTTAGCGACGGTAAAAAACTGTCCGTTGCCCCCGGCAAGCTGGCGCGCGCACAGTGAGCCGCTGGGCGGCCTTAGGCCTGGCAGCGCTGGTGCTGCAGGGCTGCGGCGGGGGTGGTGAGAGTGTCGCGCCCATCACACCCGACACCGGGCAAGCAGCGCCGCCCGCAGACGCGGCCAGCCAAGCGTCAAGCCCGGCCTCTAGTCCCGCATCCACACCAGCTTCGGCCCCCGTGACGCCACCCACCGATGCCGCCAGTACGCCCCCGACCACGCTCAATGGCCGCACCCTGGTCTGGAACGACGAGTTCAGCACCAACGGCCTTCCCGACAGCAGCAAATGGGCTTACGACACCTACCGCAACAAAGACGGCTGGTACAACAACGAGCTGCAGTATTACGGCAACGCCCGCCTGCAAAACAGCAGTATTTCCGATGGCGTGCTGTCCGTCACGGCGCTGCGTGAAACCATTACCAAAGCCAACTTCTCCGATGCCCGCACGGCCGGTTTCAGCTTTAGCTCTGCGCGCCTCATCACCCAGGGCAAATACACATTTAGATACGGCTTTGTCGAAGTGCGCGCCAAGCTGCCTTGCAGCCTGGGCACTTGGCCGGCCATCTGGATGCTGGGCAGCAGCGCTGGCACCTGGCCTGACATTGGTGAAATAGACATCTTGGAACAAAGGGGCACCAACAGCGCGGCCAAACAAACGGTGTTGGCCACCTTGCACATGCGCTCGAACTATGGCGGTGACGGCATCACGGCAACCCGGTCCTTGCCCGACGCCTGTACCGCTTTCCATAACTACCAGCTCACCTGGTCGGACAACAAGATAGAGCTTGGGGTGGACGGCACAGTCTTCAACAGCTACAACAAACCGGCCGGGGCGAACAACAACAACTGGCCTTTTGACAAGCCCCAATACCTGCTGCTGAACCTTGCCATGGGCGGCGACTTGGGCGGTGCAGTGCCTGCTGCCTTCGGCCGCGACAGCATGCAGGTGGACTACGTGCGGGTCTACCAGTAAACCCTGTTAGGGAAAGCACTGATACCGCAAATCAGGGAATCGCCTACATTAATGAAAGCGCTTTCAGAAAGCGCGTTCATAGATGAATTTCGCGCCTGATGCGCATTTTTTAAAACCCGATGCCAACCAAGGCAAAGCCCTTTCGCCAGGAGACAACAGCATGAACAAGACCGCCAAATACCTATCCCTTACGGCCTGCGCGCTTGCGGCCAGTTTGTTCTTGAGCGGCTGCGGGGGCGCCGAGGGTGACGACACCGTAGCGCCCACGGTGGCGATTACATCAGCAGCATCCGGCAGCACCGTTACCTTCACCTTTACCTTCAGCGAAGCCTTGGGCACGGGTACCGGTGACCCGTTGACCGTGGATGAAATTACGGTGGTAGGCGGCACGGTCGGTACGTTCACCGTGGTTGATACCACCCATGCAACGCTGACCGTAACGGCGACATCAGCTATCGTCAGCGTGTCGGTCGCTGCGAACAAGTTCGCGGATGTATCGCATAACTTCAACACCGCTACTACGACTGCAAGCAGAGCCTACGACTCGGGAACAAGCGGCACGGTGATCGCCGACTTCGACACTGTGATCCCGGTTGTTGGCTTGCCTTCGGAAGGCGGCACAGGCACCATCACCACGACCCCACCAACCGGCGGGACAGGCTCTGCCTTGGCGCTGTTGCGGTCCGGTGGTCAGGCATGGGCGCTGAACGTTTTGACAGCCACGGTGCCATTCACCTCAACCCG
>CAMDHS010000112.1 GCA_945898115.1 Comamonas sp. lk | reverse complement strand
GACGCCGCCTTTGACCCAAGAAACCACCATGCAAGACCATCCGCCAATCGACTCCATTCCTGACCCCGCCCCTGCACCCTCTGCCCTGGTTGCGGCACTGGGCTACGGCGGCTTGCTGCCGTTCGCCCTGCTGGCGCTGGCGGTGTGCTGGCCCGGGGGCGAAGGCCGGGCTTTTTACGGTTTTGTGCTGCTGGCCTATGGCGCCACGATTGCCAGCTTTTTGGGCGCCATCCACTGGGGCTTGGCCATGCGCAGTGGCGCGCCCGAGCCCATTGCATTTTTGTGGGGCGTGGCGCCCAGTTTGGTGGCCTGGACGGCTTTGCTGCAGCCCACGCCTTGGGGTTTGCTGCTGCTGGCGGGCTTGCTGTTGCTGTGCTTTGGCGTAGACCGGCGGCTGTACCCGCAGCACCAGTTGCAGGGCTGGCTGCCCATGCGCCTGCGCCTGACCTTGGTGGCCTGCGCGAGCTGCCTGGCAGCGGCCTGGGGCTTGCTGCAATGAACCCGGTGCAAATCAATGCCGATGAGACAGCGCGCTGCGTGGTGAACAGCGAGCAGCTGGATTGGCTTGCGTCGCCGCAGTCCCAGGTGCAGCGGCGCTTGCTGGCGCGCGACGGCGGCGAGGTGGCGCGGGCCACCAGCATCGTGCGCTACGCGCCGGGCGCGCGCTTTACTGCGCACCTGCACGCGCTGGGTGAAGAAATTTTGGTGCTGGAAGGGACATTCAGCGATGAGCTGGGCGACTACGGGCCGGGCAGCTACCTCAAGAACCCGCCGGGCTCCAGCCACGCGCCTTTCTCGGTAGACGGCTGCACGCTGTTCGTCAAGCTGCGCCACCTGCAGCCGCAAGACAGCGAGCGGGTGGTGGTGGACACGCGGCAGGCGCGCTGGCGCCAAGGCATGGTGGAGGGCCTGACGGTGCTGCCGCTCTCCGAATTTGGCACCACGCACACGGCGCTGGTGCGCTGGGCGCCGGGCACGTTTTTCAATCCGCACCGCCATTACGGGGGCGAAGAAATTTTTGTGGCCGAGGGCGTGTTTGAGGACGAACACGGGCGCTACCCGCAGGGCTGCTGGATCCGCAGCCCGCACCTGAGCCATCACCAGCCTTTTAGCCGAGAGGGTTGCCTGATTTGGGTCAAGACGGGGCATTTGCTGGACGCTTGATGGACACTTAATGGACGCTTGAGGCGCCGGGCGGCGCCTTTCTTCAGCCCAGGTGCACCGTGTTGCCCTGTGGGTCAAAGGGAATCATGGCGCCGATCTGGCCGGCCTTGATCATCTCGACCATGCGCAGCAAGGGTGCTTGCGCATCGGCGCTGCTGGGCGTTTGACCCAAGGTGCCCGACATGGCAGACGCAAACATCACGCTCCAGGACTGGCCCAGCGCGCGCGACTCGTCGAGCAACTGCGCCATGCTCGACAGCTCGTTGGGGGCTTTGTCCACGCACATCAGGGGCACGAGCGCGCCGCCCTGGCCGGCCAAAAAGCGGCTGTGCTGTTCTGGCGTGCTGTCCGCCGGCAATTCGGCTTTGGCAAACACCAGCAGCAGGCGCTGGGGCTGGGTTTGCTGGCGGGCTGCAGCCAGCAGCGCATTGAAGTTGGAAATCGTCATGGGGTACTTTCTCGGGCCGGCTGTTGGGGCTGGTAGGCCGTGTCAATCTCATTGAAAAGAGATTCGGACAAGGGGTCAAAAATGGGCTCGAAGGTGGACTCGAGAGCGGGCTCGCAGCAATGGTCCGGGTACGGCCCATCGCCGCTGTGGGAGGCCAGCGAAGCTGGGACAAACTGCCCGCTTTTCACGTCAAACACATGGACCTCGCCCTCTTCCATCACATAGTGCCAGCCGTGCAAGGTCAGGGCCCGGGCCTCTACTTGCTCTCGCACCATGGGGTAGCCCATGAGGCGTTCGAGCTGCAAGACCACCGCGCGCTGCTCACAGCGGCGCAAGGCCTCGGGCGTGACTTGCACTGGCAAGGCCGCTTCGCGGCCCAACTCCAGCCAGGCTTTGAGGTTTTTGGCCTGCGGCGCCTGCTCTTCGTACAAAGCGCGGATGCCGCCGCAGTGGCTGTGGCCACAGACCACGATGCGCGAGACCTTGAGGTTGAGCACCGCAAACTCAATCGCCGCCGAGGTGCCGTGGAAACCGGCTGAGCCGTCATAGGGCGGTACAAATGCGCCGACGTTGCGCACCATGAACAAGTCCCCCGGACCGGTGCCGGTGAGCAAATAGGGCACCAGGCGCGAGTCGGAGCAGCCGATGAACAAGATGCTGGGGTGCTGGCCGGCTTGCACCAGGTTTTCAAACTGCGCCTGCACGCCCGGAAAGGTGTGGTCGTGGAAGCGGCGCAGCCGCTCAAGCAAAAGGTCAGGCACAGCGCGCACCGGTGCTTCGGAATGCACCAGATCTATTGCACCAGCGGCGTGTCGGCTGCGTCCAGCGCCACGCCGACCACCACGGCCGCACCGGCCAGCAAGGCCAGGTACTGGCGCAGCGCGGCGACAAAGGTGTGTTGGCGCAGGGCCATGGCCACGGCGCCTTGCACCGAGGCAAAGCTTTGCGCCACGCCGCTCTGGCGTTGCAAGACCTCGACCACGTGCAAGCCAAAGCGGCTGTGCACCAATCGCGGCAGCACGCCCACATCGGTCTGGCCAAACAATTCCTTGGCGAACTCGGGCGCGCAGTCTGCGGCGCTTAACCAACCCAGGTCGCCGCCCTGGGCGCCGCTGGGGCAGTTGGACAAGGTGGACGCCGCCTTGCCAAAGGCGCTGTCGGCCTGGCTGCCGTCGTGGCAGCGCACGTCGAGCAGCGTGGTCTCGGCCCGCGAACGCAGCGCCGAAAGATCGACGCCCGGCGTCACCGCAAACAGGATGTGGCGCACCAGCACGCGCTCGCCGCTGCTGTACTGGGCCTGGTGCGCGGCGTGGTGCCTGCGGCAGGCATCTTCCGAGGGCTCGGGAATGATCAATTGCGCGTCCAGCAAGGCCTCGATGGCGCCCGAGGCAGCTTCGCTGAGCACGCCGTCGGGCGAAGAGCCGTCGTCCGAGGCCAGCAGGCCCTGGGCGACTGCGGCCTGGCGCAGCAGCTCTGAGCAGGCGCGCTGGCGCACCTCGTCCACCGAGAGAACCGCGTCCTGCCCGTGCAAGGCCACACCGTTGATGCTGGCCACAGGGGCTTGAACCATGTCTGCGTACTGCATGCTGCGCTCCTTAGACGCCAGCGCCGGGGTGGCGCGGTGTGTTGTGGCCGGCGGGCAGGTTCAGGCGGCGCGCGCGCACCACCTGGTAGGGGCGCACCAGGTAGGCCACGGTGCCAAAACCGCTCCAGACGTGCACCAGGCGGGTGAAGGGAAAGATGAAAAAGATGCTCATGCCCAGGAACATGTGCAGCTTGAAAATCCAGCCCGCTTCGGCCAGCAGTTCGGGCGCACCGGCCTGGAAAGTGACGATGGTTTGCGCCCAGCCGGCGAGCTTCATCATCATGCTGCCGTCCAGGTGCTGGGCCGACAAGGGGATGGTGGCCAGGCCCAGGGCGAGCTGCAGCCACAAGAGGACCAGCAACACGATGTCGCTGGTTTTCGAGTTGATACGGATACGGGGCTCAAACAGGCGGCGGTGCAAGAGCAGCGTCACACCGATAAAACCCAAGGTCCCGGCAATGCCGCCGCTGACCATGGCCATGAGTTGCTTGGAGCCTGCCGCCAGAAAGTGTTCATACACAAAATGCGGCGTGAGCATGCCAAACAAGTGGCCAAAGAACAAAAACAGCACGCCCACGTGGAACAGGTTGCTGCCCGCGCGCAGTTGCCCGGCCTTGAGCAGCTGCGAAGAGTCGCTCTTCCAGGTGTATTGGTCGCGGTCGAAGCGGATCAGGCTGCCCACCAGAAAGACGGTGAAGGCGATGTAGGGATAGACCCCGAAGAGGAAGATGTCGAGTGCGTTCATAGCGTGGCTCCGGTCGGTGCGGGGGCTTTTTTGGCAAAGTGGATGGTTTGCGCCTGACCGGGTTGGGCCTGGCCCTTGACCGAGCAGCCGTCAAACACGACGGGTTCTTCCCAGGCGGTGTCCAAGGGCTCGTCCGGCACCACCTTCACGGCGTGGGCTTTTTCACCGGCGAGTTCGATCAAGGCGCCCAAGACGCTGGCGTAAGCGCTGTTGCGCTGCTGCAAGGCGTTGAAGATGGCGTTGAAGATGTGCGCCATTTCGCCCAAAAAGGCGCGCGCCTCGGCCGGCGGCTGGGTGGACACAAACTGCAGCACTACCGGCAGGTAGTCGGGCATTTCGTCAGGCCCCAGGTACAGGCCAGACTTCTCGTAGGTTTGCGCCAGGTCGATCATGGCCGGGCCCCGGTCGCGCGAGTCGCCATGCACGTGCTCAAACAAATGCAGCGAGGTGGCGCGGCCCCGGTCAAACAGCTCGACATACTGGGCTTCGATCTCCAGCGCGTCCGGGCCCGCCAGGTAGGCCATCAGGGTCTGGAGCTCGGCCAGGCGCGCGCTCGCCAGGGCCTGCTCGGCCTGCAGGGCGCTGCGCAGTTCGGGCAAATGGCGGCGCAAGGCGGCGTCCGGGTAGGACAGCAAATGGGCCAGCACCTTGAGGGTGGTGGATGCTGCAACAGGTTTGGAAAATGCCATGGCTTAAACCTCCGCCTTGATGGGTATGGTGCGCTTCTTGGTGCCGCCAAACAGGCTCAGCTCGCTGGCGCCGTCCGAGCAGCCGTTGCCAAAAGAGAAGCCGCAGCCCCCCCGCATGTCAAAGGTGTCTTCGGCATATTCGCGGTGCGTGCTGGGGATGACGAAGCGGTCTTCGTAGTTGGCAATGGCCATGACGTGGTACATCTCTTCCACCTCGGCCTGGCCCATGTGCACCTGGTCGAGCGCGGCCATGTTGATGCGGCCATCCACATGTTTTTCGCGCTGGTAGGCGCGCATGGCGAGCATGCGCTCGAGCGCCCGCTCCACCGGTGCGGTGTCACCGGCGGTGAGCAAATTGGCCAGGTAATTGACCGGAATGCGCAGCTGCTTGACGTCCGGAATTTCGCCGTTGATGCCAATGTCGCCGGCGTTGGCCGCCGCGCTGATGGGCGACAGGGGCGGCACGTACCAGACCATGGGCAGGGTTCGGTATTCCGGGTGCAGGGGCAGCGCCACTTTCCACTGCACGGCCATTTTGTAGACCGGGCTCTTGCGCGCGGCTTCCATCCACTTGTCGGGAATGCCGTCGATGCGCGCCTGGGCAATCACCGCCGGGTCGTTGGGGTCCAGAAACAGGTTGAGTTGGGCCTGGTACAAGTCGCGGTCGTGCTCCACGCTGGCTGCGGCCTGGATGCCGTCGGCGTCGTACAAGAGCACGCCCAGGTAGCGGATGCGCCCCACGCAGGTCTCGCTGCACACCGTAGGCTGGCCAGCTTCAATGCGGGGGTAGCAGAAGATGCATTTTTCGGCCTTGCCGCTCTTCCAGTTGTAGTAAATCTTTTTGTAGGGGCAGCCGCTTACGCACATGCGCCAGCCGCGGCACTTGTCCTGGTCGATCAGCACAATGCCGTCTTCCTCGCGCTTGTAGATCGAGCCCGAAGGGCAGCTCGCCACACAAGCCGGGTTCAGGCAGTGCTCGCACAGCCGGGGCAGGTACATCATGAAGGTGTTTTCGAACTGGCCGTAGATGTCCTTCTGGATATCGTCGAAGTTCTTGTCCTTGCTGCGCTTGGAGAACTCGCCGCCCAAAATTTCTTCCCAGTTCGGGCCCCACTCGATTTTCTCCATGCGCTTGCCGGTGATCAGGCTGCGCGGGCGGGCGGTGGGTGCGTCCTTCATCTCAGGCGCCGATTGCAGGTGCGCGTAATCGAAGGTGAATGGCTCGTAGTAGTCGTCAATTTCGGGCAGATTGGGGTTGGCAAAGATGCGCATCAGGAGCTTCCACTTGGCTCCTTGGCGCGGCTCGATCTGGCCATTGGTTTTGCGGATCCAGCCACCGTTCCACTTGTCCTGGTTTTCCCACTCTTTGGGGTAGCCGATGCCGGGCTTGGTTTCTACGTTGTTGAACCAGGCGTATTCCATGCCGGGGCGGTTGGTCCAGACGTTTTTGCAGGTGACCGAACAGGTGTGGCAGCCGATGCACTTGTCCAGGTTGAGCACCATGCCGATTTGGGCGCGTATTTTCATCGTGATTCCTTAAGCGTGGACGGGAGCGCGGGCGTTGAACTGGGCTTCTTCTTCAAGCCAGTCCACCTTGCTCATCTTGCGCACCACCACAAACTCGTCGCGGTTGGTGCCGATGGTTCCGTAGTAGTTAAAGCCGTAGCTGAACTGCGCGTAGCCGCCAATCATGTGGGTAGGCTTGAGCACAATGCGGGTGACCGAGTTGTGGATGCCACCGCGCATGCCGGTGATCTCGGAGCCGGGGGTGTTGATGATCTTCTCTTGCGAGTGGTACATCATTACCATGCCGTTTTTCACCCGCTGGCTGACCACCGCGCGCGCTGCGATGGCGCCGTTGACGTTGAACAGTTCGACCCAGTCGTTGTCCTCAATGCCCACGCTCTTGGCGTCGTCTTCACTGAGCCAAATGACGGTGCCGCCCCGGTTCAGGGTGAGCATCATCAGGTTGTCGCTGTAGGTCGAGTGGATGCCCCACTTTTGGTGCGGCGTGATGAAGTTCAGCGCAATCTCTTTGTGCCCGTTGGAGCGGATGTTCTGGATGCCCTTGGTGGCCTTGAGGTCCACGGGCGGACGGTAGCTGGTAAAGCCTTCGCCAAAGGCGGCCATCCACGGGTGGTCCATGTAGAACTGCTGGCGTCCGGTCAGGGTGCGCCATGGGATCATCTCGTGCACATTGGTATAGCCGGCGTTGTAGGACACGGTCTCGCTCTCAATGCCGCTCCAGGTGGGCGAGCTGATGATCTTGCGCGGCTGCGCCTGGATGTCGCGAAAGCGGATTTTTTCGTCCTCGCGGTACAGGGCCAGGTGGGTGTGGTCCAGGCCGGTTTGCTTGCCCAGCGCCTGCCAGGCCTTCACCGCCACCTGGCCGTTGGTCTCGGGGGCGAGTTGCAGCACCACTTCGCAGGCGTCAATGTCGGTGTCGATCCGGGGCATGCCGCAGCTCACGCCGGGCTCTTGCACCAAGCCATTGAGTTCGCCGAGTTGTTTGACCTCGGTTTGCGTGTTCCAGGCAATGCCTTTGCCGCCATTGCCCACTTTGTTGAGCAAAGGGCCCAGGGCGGTGAAGCGCTTGTAGACGTTGGGGTAGTCGCGCTCCACCACCACCATATTGGGGCCGGTCTTGCCAGGGATCAGGTCAATCTCGCCGCGCTTCCAGTCTTGCACGCCAAAGGGCTGCGCCAACTCGGACGGCGAGTCGTGCATCAGCGGGCTGAGCACCATGTCGCGCTCCACGCCCAGGTGGCCGACGCAGACTTCGCTGAACTTCTGGGCAAAGCCCTTGTAGATGTCCCAGTCGCTGCGCGACTGCCAGGCCGGGTCCACCGCCGTGCTCAAGGGGTGGATGAAGGGATGCATGTCGCTGGTGTTGAGGTCGTTTTTCTCGTACCAGGTGGCCGTGGGCAACACGATGTCGGAGTACAAGCAGGTGGTGTTCATGCGAAAGTCGAGCGTGACCAGCAGGTCAAGCTTGCCTTCGGGCGCCTTGTCGTGCCAGACCACTTCGGTCGGTTTGGCTTGGTCTTGCCCTAGGTCTTTGCCTTGCACGCCGTTGCTGGTGCCCAGCAGGTGCTTGAGGAAGTATTCGTGGCCCTTGCCGCTGGAGCCCAGAATATTGGAGCGCCAGACAAACATATTGCGCGGCCAGTTGTCCGGGTGGTCCGGGTCTTCGCAGCTCATGGCCAGGCTGCCATCCTTGAGGCCTTTGACCGCGTAGTCCTTGGGCTCCATTCCGGCAGCTGCAGCGTCGCGCACCACTTGCAAGGGGTTGGTCTTGAGCTGTGGCGCCGATGGCAGCCAGCCCATGCGCTCGGCGCGCACGTTGTAGTCGATCATGCTGCCGCCGTAGAGCTTTTTGTCGGCCAAGGGCGAGAGCACTTCTTCCATGCCCAGCTTTTCGTAGCGCCACTGGTCGGTGTGGGCGTAAAAAAAACTGGTCGAATTCATTTGCCGGGGTGGGCGCACCCAGTCCAGGCCAAAGGCCAGTGCGGTCCAGCCGGTCTGGGGACGCAGCTTTTCCTGGCCCACATAGTGGGCCCAGCCGCCGCCGCTTTGGCCAATGCAGCCGCACATCATCAGCATGTTGATGACGCCGCGGTAGTTCATGTCGGCGTGGTACCAGTGGTTCATGGCCGCGCCGATGATGACCATGGACTTGCCATGCGTCTTGTCGGCGTTTTCGGCAAACTGGCGTGCCACCGCAATGAGCTGGGCGCGCGGCGTGCCGGTAATGCGCTCTTGCCAAGCCGGGGTGTAAGGGGTGTCGTCGTCAAAGTCTTTGGCGGCGAGTTCGCCGGGCAAGCCGCGCGCCACACCATAGTTGGCCACCTGCAGGTCAAACACGGTGGCGACCAGGGCCTCGCGCTTGTCGCCTTCTTTGCCCAGGGAGATGCGCTGCACCGGCACGGTACGCACCAGCACGTTGTTGGCTGCCGCGCCTGAGGCGTTGTTGGGAAAGTGCTCGCTCTCGATGCCACCAAAGTAAGGAAATCCCACCTTGGCCGTCTGGGCGCTGGCAGATTCGCCCTCCATGAGCGAGAGCTTGAGTTTGACGTCGGCGCCGTGGCGCGCTTCCTTGGCCTGCAGGTTCCACTGGCCTTCGTCGGCGCGCCCGTCCGGGCCCCAGCGAAAACCGATCGCGCCCTGGGGCAGCACCACTTTGCCGCTCTCATCCATGGCCACGGTTTTCCACTCGGGGTTGTTGGCCGCGCCGAGTTTGCCGTTGAAGTCAGACGCCCGAAGATAGCGGTCGGGCACCATCACCACGCTGCCGTCGGGCAAGGCGTGTTCTTTGAGCATGACCAGCATGGGCATGTCGGTATAGCGGCGCACGTAGTCGTCAAAGTAGCTGCTGCGCGTGCCGCTGTCGGGGAAGTAAAACTCTTTGAGAATGACGTGGCCCATGGCCATGGCCACGGCGGCGTCGGTGCCTTGCTTGGGCTTCATCCAGATGTCGGAGAGCTTGGCCACTTCAGAGTAGTCGGGCGTGATGGCCACCGTCTTGGTGCCCTTGTAGCGCACCTCGGTAAAGAAGTGCGCGTCGGGCGTGCGGGTTTGCGGCACGTTGGAGCCCCAGGCGATGATGAAGCTGGAGTTGAACCAGTCGGCCGATTCGGGCACGTCGGTTTGCTCACCCCAGATTTGCGGGCTGGCCGGGGGCAGGTCGCAGTACCAGTCGTAAAAGCTCATGCACACGCCGCCAATCAGGCTCAGGTAGCGGCTGCCTGCGGCATACGACACCATGGACATGGCCGGAATGGGCGAGAAACCAATGATGCGGTC